>JAPWVK010000112.1 GCA_029241965.1 Candidatus Methanophagales archaeon | reverse complement strand
GGGATTTCAGGTGCCATCTTTCTATGCCCCCATATTGGGGCGTATAGGGGACATAATTTATAAAGATTATATTCTTTTATTTTCCGTTAAATGCTAAAGTAAGGCATTATAGCGCGATTAGTATTTTATGTACCCTATATTTGGTCGAAGTTAAGGTTAATAGTCCCAACTAATTTATAGTTTTCAAATCACAAAAAGAATGGATTAGTTTTCGTTTGCACTTCTATTTTGGTATTGTAGCATACTGTATTTCGCAATTAATTGTATGAACTGCTACACGTTTTTGAGCGATTCCTGATTTCGCATACTGACATACAATAAAGATTACCCACGCATTGTTTTATCAATAGTGGGATATATTGTATCAGAGAGATTTTTTAAACGGGACGTGATAAAAAGTGACTGGCGAAATAAGAGAGTTAGAAACATGGGCTAAACAGACATTCCATTATGCACTCATAGGTGTTTCAGTAGGTCTTGCCATCGTCGGCTTTTTCTTAGCTTTAAATTACTGTACTTTATTCTTTTTGGAGTTTCTTGGCGGATACCATCCCCCATCGCCGCGAAATGAGCCACATTTATTCGCTTTTATCCCTATTCTGGATAACGCACTTGCAAATCCTGCGTTTCTGCTCCTGTTAGCTCTTATTCCTGCGTTAGGTGGTTTGATATGTGGCATAATAAAATACAAGCTACTTCCGGTTACAAAGCCAGAACTCCACGAGACTGATGTCTTCATAGATGCGTTTCACAATGAAAAAGGGCAAATAAAAGGCAAGGATGGTCTGGTGAGAGGGATATGTTCAGTGGCAACAATCAGCACGGGTGGGAGTGCAGGACGAGAAGGTCCGAGTGCAATGCTGGGCGCGACGATCGGGTCGCTTTTCGGTAAATTATTGAAATTGGACGAAAGGGAACGGAGGAAGGTACTATCAGCGGCTGCGGGTGCGGGGATTGCGGCTATGTTTAGATCACCACTTGGCGGTGCGTTCTTCGGTATTGAAACGTTGTACCGGCGAGATATGGAAGTAGATGCGCTGGTTCCGGCGATAATATGCTCTATCTCGGCTTATATCGTTTCCTGTACCGTCTTTGGATTTGGTAATATCTATGGCATAGGCGATTATGACATCAGCAGCCTATTAAAACCATTTTCGTTAATTCTGTTCCTATTTCTGGGAATAATATGCGTTCCTTTTGTTATTGCATTTACCAAATTACTGGAACTATCAAGGTCTTTTTTCTTCGACAAATTAAGGTGCTCTGACTGCTTCAAGCCTGCAATAGGTGGACTTCTGCTTGGTATTCTTTTCCTAATCGGTTATTTCATCCTTAATCCTCAGCATGACATAGAAAAGGGTGTTGAAATAGCAAGCGGAGTATTTGGTGGTGGCTATGGCTTTATACAACTTGCGTTCTTTGGTAAGGTTACGTTGAGCGTTTTGGCGTTTGTCGCGGTTGCAAAGATATTAGCGACTGCTTTAACTATGGGTTCCGGTGGCAGCGGGGGGTCATTTATACCTTCATTAGCTATGGGTGCGGCAGTGGGAGGAGTAGTAGGGCAGGTCCTTAGCTTTTTCTTCCCGGAAACGGTGACTTCCCCCTGGGTATTTTCTCTAATCGGTGCTGCTGCGTTCTTTGGCGCTGCTGCTAATGCGCCACTCACCTCTCTTTTCATCGTATGTGAAATCTCAGGTTCTTATACGCTCTTCGTTCCTGCTTTACTTGCTATAATCCCTGCGTATTCGCTGGTAGGCAGAAGGACGATTTATCCGGGGCAATATGAGGTTAGGAAAGAATCGCCAGCACACAGAAGGGAATTCATGGTAGATATTCTGGAAGGGATAAAAGTGGCGGATGCCTATACACGGGATTTGCTGACCCTTCCCGGTTCTAAGACAGTGCGAGAGGGTATCCATTTCGCAGAGATAAAGGGGCACATAACCTACCCGGTGGTGGATGAAGCGGGAAAAATGGTAGGAATAACGAGCATAATGGACATGGAAGAAGAGAGGGAACAGGGAGGGGTCTATAAAAAGATAAATCAAATGTGCAGGAAGGACGTGGTAGTAGCATATCCAGACGAGTTTCTGGAAGACGTGCTACAAAAGATGGATAAATATAATGTGGGTAGATTGCCGGTGGTGGAGCGAGAAAGAGAAAAAAAACTATTGGGAATAATAAGCAGGTCGGATATAATAAGTGAGCACTGCCGCAGGCGGTCTCTTGTTAGAGATGAGGCTTCTTAATGAGTATAAACATGAAAGGGCTATTGAAAGAGCAGCGAAGCAATTATCGTGGAAAAATAAAGTTAGAAAACGCTCGTTTATTTCTCTTTTTTTTCCTCACTCGTCTTTTGGGCCTGCCATTGTAAGAAATTGCAATACGGACACCCGAAATCCCATGGTCTGCCCTTACCTTTGCCCTTCTTTATTATCTTCAGTTTAAACAAAGTAGGGTGTGTGTCACACGTATCGCCAGTTACTATCAGTCTTCCCGTTGCCGGTAGCGGCAGCGAGAAACTGCAGGTAGGGTAATTACTGCAGCCAATGAATCTTTTCCTCCGTTTTGAAGTTGCCCAAAAGAGATTTGCACCGCATTCGGGACATGTACCCACGATTTTAGCATCCTTTAAAGCATCCTTAAACGATTTTGCCATTTCCTCACGGTTCTCCGTCATCTCTTTGAATGCCGCTCTCAGCATATCGCGTGAATCGTCCACAACCGCCTCCTTCTTTCGTTTACCTTCACTTATCCCATCCATCTCCTGCTCTAACGTTCCTGTCATCTCCGACTTCGTAATCAGCGCAGCGTATTTCTCTAAGGAATCAATGAGTGCAAATGCCTTTTCCGTGGGTACGCCGGGGTTACCTTGTACGTATGTCCGTTCATACAACTTCCCTATTATCTCATGCCTTGTACTCTTCGTGCCAAGTCCCAGCTCATCCATCTTTTTTATTAATCCCGCTTGTGAAATTCGGTTCGGTGGCTTCGTCTCCTTCGCATCAAGCACTAAATCTTCTATACTTACCTTTTCCCCCTCTTCCAACTCAGGTAATTTCAACTCCTCTTTCTTCTGATAAGGGTACACTGCGAGAAACCCCTGTTGCTTCAGGACCTTACCCTTCGCATCCAATGGCTCGTCACCAATCTCTATCTTCACATTGGTATCTTCCCATTTTGCAGCGTCAGAAAGCGTGGCTAAAAATCGCCTTACCACGAGTTCGTATATCTTCCATTCGTCCTTCTCAAGCTTATCTTTGGATACTGCAGATACAGGATGTATTGGAGGGTGATCCTTGGTCTCCTTTTTACCGGCTGTTGGCTTCAATTGCTTCTTCTTCGATAGCATGCGAGCGTATTCGCCAAATTCTTTGGTATCCTGAAACATCTTTACTAACGCCTTTAAATCTAGCGTCTTCGGATATGTGGTGTTATCAGTGCGGTGGTACGAGATAAATCCCTGCAGGTATAGGCTCTCTGCAATATACATAACACGCCTTGGAGAGTATCCCATAGCGGATGCAGCTCGTATGAATCCGGTAGTATCGAATGGGGTGGGCGGCTTATCAACTCGCAACTTCTTCTTTACAGAACGAATAAAACCCTCAGTTGCTGCTTCTATTCGCGATTTTACCTCTTCTACTTCTTCGCTCTCCCAAAACTTCCGTGTTTTATGTGTTGCCTCGAATAGCTCGCCCTTTTCTGTCTTCAATTTCGCGTGCAGTTCCCAGTACTTACGAGCGACAAATTTCTTTATCTCCTTCTCCTTATCTACCAGCAATGCAAGCGTAGGCGATTGGACACGTCCAACAGAAAAGAAATCGTCACCTAAGCGATTTGCCGTTAAAGAGATGAACCTTGTCAGTGCCGCACCCCACATCAGGTCTATTATCTGTCGCGCTTCGGCAGATGCCGCTAAGTTATAATCAACCTCACTCCTTGCCTCAAAACTATCTTTTATGTCCTTCTCGGTTATCGCGCTGTATCGCATCCGATCAATGGGCAATGAAGAATTTATCTCTTTGATAACGTTGAGAGCTTCAACGCCTATTAACTCGCCCTCGCGGTCGTAATCAGTGGCTATAGTGACCGAATCAGCGTCTTTTGCTACTCGTTTCAGCGCGTTAACTAAGTCCTTTTTAAGTGCGACTGATACTATTTCAGCGTCTATCAGGTTGTAAGGGTTTACCTTATTCCAATCCTTGTAGGCAGGAGGGAAGTCAAGGCGAAGAACATGCCCGCTTAGTCCCACAACTACTTTTCCATCGAACTCATACGCATCTGTCTTCCCTACCTTCTTCTTCTTAGCTTTGCCGCTCGATAAAATAGCGGCGATCCTCTTTGCTGCTGTCCCCTTCTCCGTGATTATGTAGTGCATTTCTCGTGATTAATTTGTTTTTATAGCTTGATATGATGAGCTATTTAAATAAAAATGTAGGGATCTCACTATGACAAACACTCTATAACAGGGGCAACAATATCTCTGCAAGTGTTTGTTTAGCTAACCACAGATTGCACAGATTTTCACGAGAAGACAATACTATAGATCAGACTTAAGTACTTTATGGGTACTCTATTGGCTCTTTTATCCGAGGTTTACCCAAGGATCTTGTGCTAATCTAGTGAAATCTCGTGGTTTTTTGATCTCGCTATACAAATGCCAATTGATTTATCTGTCAAATTCAGGTTATAAAGACGAAAAAAAGATGTCGTGGGCGATTAAGAAATTTAGATCGCGAAGAAAGTGCACAATCGCAATGATCCACTCTTTAGGCCCGGCACTTAAGAAAGTGGATACGATGCACTGAGCCTTTCCAAGACAAAAGACTACTTCTCTATCACCATCTCCTCCACCGCTATACCAAAATGCCTTGCCGCCTCAGTAACATGAACCAGAACCTCATCGCCCTCCTTCAATTCAACCACGGAAATCGGTTTCTTCTTTCCCATCAATTTTATCGTCTCTGCATTCTGAAGTATAATACTACACGCTCTCTTCTCTCCTCCGCCTGTTTCAACCTCCGCTTCTATGAGCATAAGTGGACGTTTTTCTATCTTCACCCTGCCAATCACCGCTTTTCTCGATGCTCCTTCTGAATTTACAACTAACACATCATCTCCGGACGTCAATTCCGACAGATACCGAGTCTTCTCGCCTACCAGCACATAAGCGTACACCGCTCCGGCATTCACCCTGAACGGTCTCGCCGCCACGTAAGGACTTTCTTCCGATTCCGAATGCACAAGAAACAAAACGAAAGACTGCGAACCCACCAGCATCCCCTCTCCTAACGTCATCAACGAGCAGGTATCCACGCACACCCTGTCGCCCATCTCAAGTTCATCCACGTTTGTTATTTTCGCCGCGGAAAGCGGAATTTTGCCCATTTGGCTCTCGTCCCGTATGTCCACCACTTTTTTTATCTCTGATATATCGTCAGTATCAAGGAGAACACCATCGGCACCATACTCAAGCGTTTCAAATGCCGTCCGCGCCTCTTCTGCACTCTGCACACCCGCGATTACCTTTGCTTCCTTGTGCTGCAACTCCGCTATTATATTTTCCAGCGGGATTATCTTCCAATCAGTTCCTACAATAACCACGTAGTCACAATAATCCGCGAGATTTACTGCAAATTGTTCATACTTCTTACCTCTTATCTCCACGTATGCAGCATTACCACCCGCAGTCTTTTTTAATGTTTCTAAAACACTTGATTCGCTAATATCCTGTGGAACCGGCTTTGTACCGTCCCCTTCGCTCCCCTTACCACAAACAACAATATCTGCTCCTTTTCCCGCCTCAACAGGCGCCTCTTCTGCTACCAAAGCAGCTATCTTTATACGACCTAACTCCTTCACCTTTGCTATGTCCGCTTCCTCTACAAGCACCCCATCAATGCCTGATTCCAGGCTGGCTGTGATTCTTGCTTTTTTTTCTTCCCACGTCCCTACACTATCATCCGCTTTTATCCAGATTTCCTTCTTTCCTTTCATTTCCACACCTCTTGTATCCTTAACCCCTATTGACTATTGCCTATATCCTCTCACTTTAGTATCCCCATCGCCTCTTCAGCCCTCATGCACTATCTTGCGTATTGCAGAAGAACGGATATAATTAAACTTTTACAGGATTTTTAGAGTGGTAGGAGCGGAGCCTCCCCATACTATAGAAAACTTTATCTTTACAGTTTCAAATAAAGAAACAAACTTTTGTAATAAAAGGAGCTTCACATTTTTTGAGCGGGAGCCATGTGGAAAAAAAACGAAAAACATATAAACGTATTTCCACTTTTACCCCTGTTGGCTATTCCCTATTTCTTCACTTCAACATCCCCATCGCTTCTTTCGCCGAGATGTTCTCATGCACTACCCTACTTATTGCTATTGTCATGTCCTTCGGGCTCTTATGCTGAAACACATTTCTACCTATGGATACACCAGAAGCACCTACTGAAATCGCATCTTCTACCATCTTCAGCACATCCTCATCCGTATCAGCTTTCGGACCGCCAGCTATTATCACAGGTACAGGGCAACCGTCTATAACATCCTTAAATGTATCGGGATCACCAGTATAATTTGTTTTTATAACATCCGCACCGAGTTCTGCACCCACTCGCGCCACGTGCTTCACCATCTCCACATCATGTTCTCTCTTCACCTTCTCACCGCGGGGATACATCATAGCCAGCAAAGGCATACCCCACTCTTCGCACACCATTGCAGTCTCGCCAAGCGCCTCGAGCATCCCTGCTTCTGTCTCGGCACCCACATTCACGTGCATTGATACCGCATCTGCTCCCAATCTAATTGCCTCTTCCACCGTTGCAATCATGACCTTGTCTAATGGGTCCGGTCCCAGCGAAGTACTCGCAGAGAGGTGCAGTATGAGTCCTATATCCTTGCCATATCCTCGATGCCCCGCTATTACGATGCCCTTATGCACAAGGACAGCATTTGCGCCTCCCTCTGCTATTGCATTCACAGCTTGCTTCATGTCCGTCAACCCGTATATTGGACCCACGGTCACACCATGATCCATTGGGACAACCACGCTTCTTCCACTATTCCTATCCACTATCCTTTCCAGCCGTATCCGCTTCCCTATGCCTACACTATCTATTCTTTCCCTTAGGCTTGTCATATTTTTCTCTCTCTCCCTTCCTATCTCTTAGTCATATATTAAAAAATCTTATTCTATTTCTTATACCAACCTCAAAGTCTCCAAATTCATGGGTGCTACCGTATCTATATTAAATTTCTTGTGTATGCCGCTCGCTAATGCTAAACATTTGTTATTCTCACCGTGCATGCACATCACCTTGGAGGGTAATGGTTTTATGCCCCGTACAAACTCAACCAATTGATTGCGGTCAGAATGTCCGGAAAAACCATCTACCGTGTGTATATCCATCTTTATCTTTACATTCCTTATCTTCCCCTCATCAGCGAGCTGAATCTCATTCCAGCCCTTCTGTATCCTTCGTCCAAGCGTCCCCTCTGCCTGGTAACCCACAAAGACAAGCGTGTTCTTTTCGTCACCCGCAAGCCCTTTTAAGTGTTCTAATACAGGACCGCCATTAAGCATACCCGATGTGGCAAGTATAATGGACGGTTCGCCGTCTCCTATTATAGACTTCCTCTTCTCCGAGTCGTCTACCTGCACAAAAATATCTGATAGAAACGGATTCTCCCCTTGGAATATGGAATTCTTCAGTTTTTTGTTCAGATACTCAGGATAAGCGGTATGGATAGATGTTGCTTCCCATATCATACCGTCTAAATACACGGGCACCTCCAAATCCATACCCTCCAGCGCGATCATCACCTCCTGAGAACGGCCAACGGCAAAAGCGGGTATTATTACTTTACCCTTCCTCTCTATCGTCTTTACTATCGCATCCTTCAAATTCTTCTCCGCCTCTCGCCTCGGTGGCTGCATATCGTTCGTACCACCGTATGTAGATTCCATAATCAGCGTTTCCAATCTTGGAAACCCATTGAATGCAGGGTCGAAGAGAAAAGTTCGTTCGTACTTTATATCCCCCGTAAATGCAATATTATGAAGTCCATTTCCCACATGAAAATACACAACCGAAGAGCCCAGTATGTGTCCAGCATTGTAAAGAGTTAGTTTCACGTCTGGCGATATGTCCGTTACGTCCCCGTACTTTAACGGAATCGTATGTCTTATCGCATCTCTTATCCTGGTAGATTTATATGGTATCTTTTTCCCTTCTCTCGCCGCGACCTCTAAGTAGTCAAGCAGAAGAAGGACCATTAGGTCTCTCGTTGGCTGTGTCATGTATATGGGTCCATCATACGCATATTGAAACAGAAGTGGCACCAAGCCCGTATGGTCAAGATGTGCATGCGTTATCACCACCGCATCTAGATCACTTAGCGGTGTCACCTCTGGAACGTATAGATAGGGCGTCCCCTCCGAGCCAACGCTTACACCACAATCTATTAAAATCCGCGTCTCCGGTGTAGAAAGCAAGAATGAGTTCCTACCCACTTCGCGACATCCGCCCAACGCGGTTATACGCAGCCATTCATCTTCCTTTGACTTATCTCTATATATCCTCCTGCCTACTTTCTTCAAAAAACTCTTTCGGAAATCGCTCTCTTCCCGTAAATACCGCCTTATGCTCTTTATTATTGGCGATTGTATGGGCGGTGCTCTGATAACGTTAGGTCGCCACCCTATCTCTTTCGCTACTTCTCTGAGTGTTGCGCCGTGTGTACCTATCACCAAACCCGGCTTTTCCGCTTCTATTATCACCTCGGCTTTGTCCATGTCGAAGTAAATGTCCTTTATTCCGCCTTCTTCCGGTATAATCTCATGAATCGCTTTTGATGCCTTCTCCGGATCCATTAAAATGTCACTGCTGGGTCTAACGGAAATCCTCTTCTTCAGCTCCTTCGCTAAAGTTCTAACTAAAGCGCCGTCGTCAACGAACCTCTGAGTGTCCTCAGTATACAGGACCAACTCGGGACCTTCAAATTCCACGCCGATTACGCTTACATCTGTCGGCAATAATTCCGTTATCCGCCGCTTTAACGCTAAAAGCGTCTCTTCTGCTGGCATTGTCTATCCTTATCCTTCTACTAATCTGCCTTAAAACCGCTCTACTTTTTGTTCCTTATCTCTCTGCTACATCCCTATTTCATGCCTTCAAGATTTAATGAATCAACATCAACAAAAGTCAAAGGCAAAAAAATCAATTAAAAGAACTTCTTATTTCTTTTATCTTCTCTCCACTTATTTCCTCTTGCTTCTCCTTTGTTATGACCATTACTTCCATCCCTTCACCTGAGGCACTGTCTCTTTTCATTGCGGAATGCAGTGCCTGTATTGCAAGCGCTACTCCGTCTTCGATAGACATATCTTTTGAATACCTGTCCTCAAGCACGCCGTATGCGATAGGAGAACCAGAGCCCGTAGCTGCAATCTCTTTCTCATCTGTATTACCTCCAAAAGGGTCTAATGAATATATATGTGCCCCTTTTCGGTCTATACCCCCTATCAGAAGTTGTACAATGAATGGAAACATCCGATTTCCACTCAGTACATTGGATAATAGCGTTGTCAGCGCTTTTACGCTCAGTGGCTCTTGCCGTCTTATCTTATAAAGCCTTGCTTCTACCGACATCGCCCGAACCAATGTTTGAGCATCCCCCACTATACCCGCGGTGGTCATACCTATTCTATCATCCACCAGATAAATCTTCTTCGCCGCTTTAGATGCTATAAAAGACCCCATCGTCGCTCTCCTCTCGCTCGCCAGCACTACACCACCCTCACATATTAAACCTACGGTGGTCGTTCCCTTCTTTATCATATCCTGTAGTTCCATTGCACCTATATCCCTCCATGCGTAGTCGTCAGTTTCACATGTTTTACGCCCTTCAAACTCATTATGTCCTCTGCAAGTTCCTTTATCTTCTTCGCCTCGCCACGCATCACTACTACTTCAAAGCAATTTTCCTCATCGAGATGGATGTGTGTCGCCGTTTTTATCATATCCAGGTAATGATGCTGTGCCTCTGTTAGCTCATCGCCTAAACCCCTCTGGCTGTGATCATAAAGGTAGGTTATGGTCCCTATCTCCTCTCCCTCTTCGCGTTCCATCCATTCATACTCTACAATATAAGCCCTGATTGCATCTCTTATCCCCTCAGATCTCGATGAATAACCCCTTCCCCTTATTATCCCGTCAAACTTATTCAACAGGTTAGAGGGAAGAGATACCCCTATTCGAGTCAATCCTTGCTCTTCTTCCATTTTTATCCCTTCCTTGATTCCCATATATGCTTTATTATCTCCTCAGCTTTACAAAACGCATTTGAGTTGTGCTTCTTTATACGAACCACTTCCGAGTTGAAACCTCGCTTTCTGAGTTCCTTCTTCAACGCCTCTTCATCGAAAGCTTGGTCATAACCTATTGCTACTACATCTGGTTTTATGCTATATAAAAGTTCATACATATCCTTTTCGCTACCCAGCATCGCTTTGTCTACCATTTTCAATGCAGAAATCATCTTCAACCTCTGCTCCTCCTGTATTATCGGCGTTCTTTTTCTCTTCTTCACTGTTACATCCCTCGCAACAATAACAAAGAGTTCATCGCCCAGTTTCTTTGCCTCCTCAAGATAAAGCAAATGCCCTGGATGAAGTATATCAAACGTTCCTGTTGCTAAAACCCTTACCATGTCTCTTCCTCTAAAACCGTCTCCACTATCTCCAACTCTCTTACTTCCCCTTTTGAATTATAACACCGCCAATTATCCGCGGCATAAGGATAAAAAGTAATGATATGGCAATTTCCGGTTCTGGAAAACATTACCAAATCTTCTTCAGACGGTCTCTCCGCGGCGGGATGCGGATGGCTATGAACAGAACCCACATAACTGAGACCCGTCGGCATCATCCACAAGGGTATAACCGCATTTACATTGGATGAGCGTGTACCAGGAAGGAAAAAGACATCAGTTATGAGATCTCCATCAGCGTTCAGCATACCGATAAATTCCCGCGGATAATTAGATTTGCTAACTTCCATAATGAACCCCATGGTATCCTTTGCTATACCTCGTATTTCTCCTCTCTTACTCATCTCTCAAACCTTTTCCCGTTATTCGACAAAGCTTTCTTCTATCCTATGCTAAGAGAGTTTGAAAATAAAATGTCCCTCGGTTTTTACTTCTCGTGGCAAAGTGCCAAATTTCGCCCTCAATATCAAATCCGCTATCTCATACTTTAGTACCTTTGCTATACCGACCACAGAGGTTGTGGGTCTTGGATTTACGTCCACAACGTATGCCTTCCCATCTTCACCAAATACAAAATCTATCCCCACATATCCTTTACAGTGAAGCGCGGCTGCAACCTTCTTACTTATACGTATTACCTCCTTCTCGGCTTCTTCTCCCATAAAAAAGGGAACTTCCCCGCCTTCGTAGTGTAGCCTTCCTCCATCTACCCTTATAAGTTGCTTGTTTATCGTCAGCGGTAACACAGAAGAAGTACCAACAACTACGCTGCTACTTATATCTTCCCCTTTTATAAATTCCGTTACGATGTAGTCCTGATTATTATCATCCTCGTAAGTCTCTCTTCCATTCACTATAAAAACGTCTTCCGAGGCACATCCATATCTCGGCTTCTTCACATATACACCCTTTGCACCCTCTTCTTCTCGCTCTTCCTCTGACACAATCCTCGGCACGGGTATCCCATTTTCGCCCAAAACTTCTGTTGTACGTTTCTTATCCGCACATATTTTTACACACTCAGAAGGGCAGCCAAGATTAACGGTATTCAACTCCACGAGTTTTGTAAGTTGGCAGAGTTCCTCATCGGGTGCAATAACAATGCCTGCATCGCTCTCCTTTGAAAGCGTATCCACCGCTGCTTCAATATCGTCTTCCGCTTCAGGAGAGATAACTTCATTTCCCGCCCTTTCGAAGCTACCTTTTAGCGTTGCAAGCATCGCTTTTCCTTCCCTCAACAACGAATCACTTTTATCAGCACCACCACCCACCGCATACTCTGCCACCATTATCTTCATTTTAATCGCTATTTCGCAGGTGCTAGTGTTTTCCCGTGTCCAACCAGCTTTGCTAACGCGAGGAGTATATTTAAGAAATAGTCCTCATGCAGGGATTTACCCAATTCCTTCTCCCAGCTATTCTTAATGGAATTAAATTTATTCGCGGTGGATTCCGATATTTTCCCGATGCTGGAAGAGTAAACCCCTTCGCCCCTTTTTATCCCCGGTTTTCTTCTTTCTACCAAGTCCGTAACAGGGTGCCGCAATAAGTTTATAGCTCGCGTAATGGTAGACAGCTTAATCGGGACTGCATGTATACGATTTTCCGCTTCCAAAATCGCCTCTACCGTTATCGTCCCTTCCTCTATCTTCTCACGGTATTTCCGTATCCAATATGGGCTTATCTCCGGCTTGGGGGGCGCTTCCATCTTTGATGCAACCTTCTTTTCTATCACAGCCTCTTCTGCCATTTCCTCTGTGCGCAAACCGATTAGAGGATACCCCATAGCATTTATAGCTCGTGTAACGGTAGGCAACTTAATCGGAACTGCACGTATGCGATTTTCCGCTTCCAAAATCTCCTCCGCCGTTATCGTTCTATTCTCAATCCCATCTCGGTACTTCTGCAACCACTCAGGACCACGTTCAATTCTACTCCGTGCCCCGCTCTTTCCGTGTTGCTCCGTCATCGTAGCTGCTTCTACCAATTCTCCTGTGCGCAAACCAGTTATAGGATGCCACATAGCATTTATAGCACGCGTAACGGTAGACAACTTAATCGGAACCGCGCGTATACGATTTTCCGCTTCCAAAATCGCCTCTACCCTGGATGTCCCTTCCTTTATCCTCTCTTCGTATTTCAATATCCAATCTGGTGCTCTCTCTATCCTCCCCATCTCGTCTCCTTTTTCTATTGATAAATAACTACTATAAAGAAATATTTATTATCCAGAAAAAGAACCTACATAAAAAAAGAAAGGTGGTGAATCAAAATTCCCTGCGGAAAGAAGAGAAAGATAGCAAAGATGCGGAAGCATAAGCTAAAGAAGAGAAGAAAGAAGATGCGGTATAAGAAGTAGATGAGAAGGTACTCTGCGTTTCTTATTCCTCTATTACTTCACGCATTCATGCCATAACCAACGTTAAGTCAATCGTGACTGCATTATCGGGACGTTGATTCTGTCATAGCGTAGAGAAGAGAGGAACGCATTGTTATTTTTTCGGCGTAAAGAATTTAAATGAAGGAAGAGATTTAAGAAACGGAGGGCTAAAAGGCATAGGAAAAAGATAAAGTATGAAGGAGCTAACAGAGGTGAGGACCTTAAAAGAGGGGAGATACGTAGTCATGGATGAAGAACCTTGCACGATACTAAGTATAACGACATCGAAGCCCGGTAAGCACGGAGCAGCGAAAGCGCGACTGGAGGGAATGGGTGTATTTGATGCGCAAAAAAGGACGGCTATTCAGCCAGTTACTGCGAAGATATACGTGCCCGTGATAGAGCGGAAGGGCGGTCAAGTGCTTTCTATTTCCGATGATACGGCGCAAGTGATGGACATGGGGGACTATTCAACGCTTGAAATGAAAATACCTGCGGAATTGATGGAGAAAGGGCGAATTGAACCAGGTAAGGAAATATCCTTCTTACATTATGAGGGGCGATATAAGATAGATATGAAATGAGAGCGTATGTTAATCTGGGTGTAAAGCGGGGTGGATAGATAAAATGGTGGATAAGAAGTTGGTAGGGCGAATTACGCATTATTTATCGAAGATAGACGTTGTGGTTGTGGTTGTGGAGCTGATTGATGATGTGAAAGAGGGGGATAAGATAAGGATAGAAGGGGCTACAACATCGTTCGAGCAACTTTTGGAATCCATGGAAATAGATAACGAAAAGGTAGAACTTGCTACGGCGGGGCAGTCAATAGGGCTAAAAGTGAATGAGAAAGTAAGAGTACATGACAGCGTATATAAGATAATAGATGAGGGTTGAAGCGTAAAGAGCAGTTAACTCTGCAGTGGAAGTGAGATGGAAATGGGCGTAAACACGGGGATAAAAGTAAAGGATATAATGGTAGAAGAGGTTGCGAGTGTAACAGTCCCGGGAACGAGAAGCGGGTTATTGAATTTATGCAAAGAGAGTTACATCTCAGGGGCTCCGGTAGTTAAAGACGGGAAAGTAATAGGGGTAGTTACGAGACAAGATTTGCTAAAAAAGCCAAATGAGTCACAAATAGCGCTGATGATGAGTAGGGATCCCATTACGATCAGTCCCGAAGCAAGCATCGAAGAAGCGGCTAATGTGATCCTCACGAATAAAATACGCCGCTTGCCAGTAGTGATGGACGAGAAGTTAGTGGGGCTATTATCCGTTGCCGATATAGCCCGGGAAATAGCTAAGATGGGCTATAAGATGCCTATAGGCGATTACGTAGGGGTAACTACCATGGCGGTATGGGATAATACACCTATATCAGTAGCAGGCAGGATAATGGAGCTCGCGGGGGTAAAGGCGGTTCCCGTTCTAAATTCTAAGCTCGAGCTGGTTGGTTTGATGACCGACCGGGATTTGATAAATGCTGCGGTGATAGAGGAGGCAACTGAGGACTCAGACTTATCTTTAGGCTCTGATGAAGACAAATGGACTTGGGAGGGGATGAGGGATACGATGAAAATATACTATAATGTATCAAAGATAAAATTGCCGGATAAGGTGGTAAGAGACATAATGGTAAAAAATGTGGTTACCGCAACTCGTAATTCAGGGGTGAGCGAATGCGCGGAGAAGATGGGCAAAAACAGGTTTGACCAGCTCCCCGTTGTCGCCATGAATGGTAAATTGACAGGCATGATACGCGATAGGGATCTTCTGAATGTTTTAGTGTAGAGGACAAATGGTACTCATTGGTGGACTTTTCAAGCAGCAAAGATCGCGTTATTCGATGAATGAGGATGAGAAATTTTATTTGATGAGTTGTTCGGATTTACTGGGAGAGATAACGTCGGTTATAGATGGCATAGGGGTCATGCACGACTTCTTCTGGGAGAAAGTAGGAGAGAGTAAATACGAAAAAGAGATGCAGAATTGTGAAGTGAGTGTGAAGAGTACGCTTAGTGAAGCCGAGTATATCAAGGCGCCGGAACGTTTCAACGAGATGCACGAGCATCTTGTGGAGGGGCTTAGGTATTTTGAGCATTCTTATGCGGAATCCTTAGTTTATTTTACGGACAAAGAGCGGAAGCATATAGCAAAAGCGATAGAATTAGCGCTGTTAGGTAGTGCAGAGCTTAGAGATGGAAGCAAGCAGTGGGATAGTATAAAGAACAAGACGATAATAGAAGGGTAAGGTACAAAACGTGAATTGAAAAATGTCGAGCGCTAAAGAAGATAGGAAAGACGAAGTAGCAGAACTTGCACTTAGAAGAGGTTTTTTATGGCAGTCTTTTGAGATTTACGGTGGTGCGGCGGGATTTTATGATTACGGGCCTTTAGGTGCATTGCTGAAGAGAGGGTTAGAAACAGAGTGGAGGCGTTTTTACGGCATTGGCGAGGGGTTCTATGAGATAGAAGCAACGACCATAGCACCACGGGATGTATTCGAGGCGTCAGGGCATTTAAAAAGCTTTGCGGACATGGCGGTGGTATGTAAAGGCTGTAAGACTTTTTTTCGTGTAGATGAAAGAATAAATATAGGTGAAAGATGCCCGGAATGCGGTGGCGAGCTTGTAGATGCGGGCGAATTTAATCTGATGTTCCAGACGAAAATAGGCGTGCCAAAAGGCGAAAGAGATGAGAGCGCACAGAAGAAAAGCGAAGGTTATTTGAGGCCTGAGACGGCACAGGGCATCTTCATTAATTTTCCACGCTTGTTGCGATTCAACCGAGATAAATTGCCCCTGGGCATAATACAGATAGGAAAGGCATACAGGAACGAGATATCGCCAAGAAAAAGCCTTATTCGGTTGCGTGAGTTTACGATGGCAGAAGCCGAGATCTTTGTGGACCCGCGGGAGAAAAATAGGCATCCGAAGTTTGATACTGTGAAGGATAGGGCAATGAGGTTGGTTCCGGGTGAGGGCGAAGAGACGGAAATGAGCGTAGAGGCGGCAGTTAAAAAAGGGATAATAGCAAATGAGTATCTGGGCTATCACGTAGCGAAGGTGGGCGAGTTTTTGGAGCGAATCGGCATTCCTAAGGATAAGTTGAGGTTCAGACAGCATCGTAAGGATGAGATGGCGCATTATGCACGAGATTGCTGGGATGCCGAGTTCCTTAGCGAGAGATATGGGTGGATGGAGATAGTGGGAGTGGCAGACAGGGGTGATTATGACCTTTCGGTGCACGCATCGTTCTCGAATACAGATATGAGTGTGCATATTCAATCCGACGCAGAGCAGGAAAAGCTAATTCCACATGTGATCGAACCTTCGTTTGGAATAGACCGGATAATTTATGCGTTACTGGAAAGTTCTCTGTATAAAGAGCAAGTAGGTAAAGAAAAAAGAAAGGTGCTGAGGTTTAAAAAAGAGATAGCACCGATAAAAGCGGCGGTGTTTCCTTTGTTAAACAGGGATGAGTTGAAGGAAAAAGCGAAAGAGGTGTTTCAGAAGCTACGAGAGGAGTCAATATTCGTGGAATATGATGCGTCCGGCAGTATTGGCAGGAGGTATCGGCGTCAGGATGAAATAGGCACGCCGTATTGCGTTACCATAGATTACGATACGCTGGAAGACGATACGGTGACGGTAAGGGAACGGGACACGATGGAACAGGTTCGGGTACCGGTAGCGGAAGTTAAAGATGTATTATTGTTGTGATCTTAGCCAAAAGCATTCTTTGCTCTAAAATTCACTCATACCATAAATAGGACCTTCAAGCCGGCATCTGCACATTTATCTTATTATATTTGTTTAGCTAACCACAAGATTTTACAGATTTTCACGAGAACCCTTTTCTTTGAAAGAAAAGCTTTACCAACAACTTTTTTACCTTCGGCAAAAACATTGACTAAAAACGTTATTTATGTTTTTCTTTTAGCACAAACCTTTCTTAAAAAGAAAGCTTTACCTAGAAACAAGGGTTTTCTTTTCTGCGAAGCCGCGAAGCATTTTTAGCCAAACTTTTTCTAAAAGTTTGTTGATAAACCTTTTCTTAAAAGGTTTTAAAGAAAAAGTGTTGTGTTAATCTCGTAAAATCTCGTGGTTTTTTTTACCCTCTGCCATACATTTTATTTGTTGTCTCTCATCTGCTTCACCATCTTCACTGCTGCTTCCACCGCTCTTTTTGCATAATCTATACGCTCCTGTGCTTCTAATCTCGTCATTCCTGGTCCGGAAACACCCAAAGACACTGGCTTTTTATAGTCCAGCGAAAGGTCCATTATCTTTCTCGCAAGCTGTGACGCTATTACTTCGTCATGTTTCGTTGCCCCTTCTATTACACAGCCCAGGGTAACCACGGCATCTACTTCTTCATCCGTTAGCAGTTCTCTCACTGCTAAAGGCATGTCAAAGGTTCCCGGAGTGTATAACGTGCGTAAAACAGTCGCACCGAGGAAATCCGCATGCTCTTTCCCCAGTATCTCCATCTGGTACGTGATGTCCCTGTGAAACTCGGACACGACAAACCCCAGCTTTATCTCTTCTTCTTTTGCCATTTTTAACTCCTTTTTATCCTACGTTTGAACTGTAATAAAAGAAGGACATTTCCTAATAAAAAACACATAGTCGTCTATATTTAATCCTTCATCCAGCGGCATTGATGACAAGGGGCAATCTTTGATATGTTTTGTAGAGAATTTTGATTAACTCCTTTTTAAAGAATCCACTAAGACTTATTGCTCATATTTTCGATTTTTGGTATCTTTTTCTGTTTTTCACTCCACTTAACAGTTCATTTTCTCATTTTTCTCGTTTTTTGTCGATAGCTACCG
>JAPWVK010000111.1 GCA_029241965.1 Candidatus Methanophagales archaeon | reverse complement strand
GATCTGAGGCTGGCGCTGAATATTACCAGTACATCGCTTCGGTCTTCGCTACATGGCGGTTACAGGGAAAAGATATCTACGATGAACTCAAAAATTTGCTCGTCAATGAGCTTTGTTTGAAGTGAGCTATACAAATACAAAATAAAATATAAACATTTACTAATTTTTGGGGAAATAATTGATAGAATTCTGTTCAACTTGAAAGGGTTTTAATGCCGTGTTCCCGAATATTTATAACATGAGAAGTACTAAAAAAGACGAAATAGGAGTGTTTAAATGGTGGAAACAGATACACGCGGCACTATTTGTGACGGGGGTTCTGACATTCGGATTGCTCGATGGATTTACAGCGATGCTCATGGTGGGGAAGTACGGTATAAGTGCGGAATCTAATCCCCTGTTAAGGGAAATCATTTACAGTTATGGACCAGCGGGTCTTCTCGTGTTCAAAGTTGTTGGTGCTGCTTTAGTTCTATCAGCGCCTTTTCTACTCTATAAAAAGGAGGAACTGGGCTGGACAACTGCGGGTTTCTTGTCGGTTTTTACCATCGGTGGAATAGTTGCGGCAGTGGATAACTACCTCTATCTGATGAGCGGACAGATCTGGATAGCACCGCAGATTGTAATCGGAGCAATGCTGATAATGACGATGACAGCGCTGCACGTTGGAGACATACTGGACTCAAAGAAGACGAATCAGAAAGAAGTAACCTTCAAAATATCGGATGCCAGATGGGAAACGATGAAGCGTGAAATGGGATATCCATGTGAATGCTAAGGTGTAGCACGCCGTCTACACGAGGTCCGAGCCGAACAGGAAATCATCAAATCTTAGCAGTGCCAGCCATACATCCTTGCATTCGCAATCCATACCGTCGAATACGCTCAAGTCCTGCGTCACATTGAATCTCTTTATAGCTGCTTTCATCATCGAATCGCACGAGCCACAATTATGGGGACCGCGGATATGTCCTGCACCCACGGGATCGGACATCACCACGACCTCCCGTTTTTTCTTTATCTCTTTTATCGCTTCTACCGCGCTCCAGAGCCACGGTGGTCTGTAATATTTCTTCTTCCATAAATCTTCCAGACGGGTGTATTTTTGCACATTGCAGAGGTTCAACGAGATTGTTGAACTATAAGGAGAAACAAGCTCCGCTGATTTTATAACGTCTTCTATCGCTCTCTTTTCTGATACGAAAGGCGGTTTAAGCAGAAGATACGTTTTTACTGTGGCTCCGCATTCGTTCACAATCTTCACTGCGTTTTTGTAATCGTCGAACGAGAACCCTTTGTCTATGTATTTTGACCTGATGAAATCATCTGTGGTTTCTAATCCGATAGCGATTTCAAGATGCTCGTCTGTGTTCAACTCCGTTACTTTCTCCGTGTTTATGAACTCCGATCTCGTCTCTACCACTAGTTTTTTTATCTCTTTCCTCTTATTCACCATCCTCACTATCTCCCGTCTTGTATCACTCGATAGTTCTCGTTCATCGAAGAAGCTGCCGGAGGTGAAGATCTTGAGTATGAAATCTTCGTCCGGACTTTTCTTAAACGAATATTCCAGTTGATCCAGGATATCCGTCTGCGTTACATCTGCGGATTCCTGCCAAAAACCACACATTGTGCATTTCCGCCAATAACACCCTGCAGTTCTCAAAATAACGGTTAGGCACTTTATCGCTTTTCGCTCTTCTTTAAAGAAATCGTAATCGAGCCATGATGCTACGGGGACTTTATTCTTTTGTGTGGTCATGATTTTACGTTTTACCATCTCATTATTGCCATCCGTCAAATTTGATAAAGGAATTCGCGGGTGTTTATAAATATGTTAAATCGGTTTTTATTTATAAACCATGAACGAACTCATTCAGCTCTATTTCAACATCCTCCTCCAGCGCTAATTGACCCGAAGATTTTATCTCTATCCGCTCCGCTATTTGGTACCTCTTATAATCATTATTCAACCTTTTATAGCCGCCTCCTGTGATATTCAACAAAATCCTGTCCTCTTTTTTGACTACGCCTCCATCAACCGCTTTAATCAAAGAAGCACACGCTACTGATGCGGCAGGGTCTAAATCTATCCCCTCCTCTGTTTCAAATAACTTTTCCGCTTCCCGACACTCTTCGTTGCTTATCCCATACATCACCCCTTCTGTACTCACGAGCATATCATACACGCCACCTTTGATAGAATACGGCGGATTCCTTGTGGAAAGCACGTCTGCATACATCTGCTTTATCGCCTCTGCGGCATCTTTCATATCTTTATCTGCGATTATCTCCGCTCTTCCTTCTTGCCATGCGCTGAACATCGGCGCAAACGGCAGATTCTGAGAGATAACAATTCGCGGCATCTTTACGCCGAACCTTCCATCTTCTATCAGTCTGATAAATGCTTCCCATGCCGCAATCGCTCCTGTGCCGCTGCCCACCGCTTGAAAATAGTAATCAGGTAATGCGTGCATAAAAAATGCCGCTTCGAGCTCCACTATGCCCATTCCATCCCTTCTTGCTACATTTTTTACCCCGCCTTCTTCTATTAAATCCTCCTTCTTCGCTATCTCCTTGCTTAGCGCAATTGAATCGGAATAATCGCCATCCACAGAGATTAAGAAGATAGTATCGTGCTTTTCTGGTTCTGTGGTTGTCCACATTCGATGAATAGAACTCTTTGGCACAATCGCTACTACGGGCATTCCGGTTATGGAAGCGACTTCAGCAAAAGCTCTTGATGTGTTCCCAGCAGAAGGCACCACCAAAATCTTACCACACTTCTCTTTTGCTCTCTGACAAGTAGGTAACGCTTCTAACTCCTTAAACGTGCAGGTCTTCATGAATACGCCTTTCTCAGGCCAGTAACCACTGAATCCGATATACAGATTTTTCAAGCCCAGCTCTTTTCCAAAACCCTCGCTTTTATACGTAATCGGGCTTGCATTTATGGGCAAAGCCTCTTCTACAGGCAGCCAGTCTATGTAGTTAAACATCCCTTTCCCTGAAAGTTTCCTTAGCCGCTTTGTTTTATACGCCGTTCTTAACAGTGAATCGTGACCGTCGGGGCATATATTCGTGTATTTGTCTGGAATTGCTTTCCCGCATTCCAAACATTTCAACTGATATTTTGCGTTTTGCATTTTTCCTCGTTACATTTTTCTGTGCTTTTACCTTAAGAAAGTTTACTCACAGGCACAGAAAGCTTAAAATCGCCTTCCAAAATATTCCGTTTCAGCATATTCGCCAATTTTAATGCCCTTTTTCTGTCCGACTGCCGCAGCGTTACCGGGATTTCTCTTCCTGAAAGACTAACGACACCGAGATTGCAGTAAAAAGCGCTTCCCTGACAGAACTGAACACAAGCGCCGCAGTTACAGCACAAATCTTCGTTCACGCCCTTAGCCTGGGTGTCAAAAGCATCCATCGGACAGATGCTTGCAACCTGACATTCTTCACATTCGAGGCATTTCTGCTCGTCAAACCTCACGGAAAGGTCTCGCCAAACATCTGCATACGTTATTTTGCCCACGGGCAATCTGGTATGAACATCCAGAACATCCAGCTTTATCTCTTCATCCCGCCTCTTTGCGCTTTCCAATACCTGTTCATTTAATATAGGAATGGGCACGGCCCACGAATTCCACACCTCCGGCCCTGCAGAGGTGCGAAACCCCCCTAAATACTCAGGAAGCATCTTATGCATATCGGCAATACCCATCAGATTTGGCTTTTCCGCTGAACTCCTTGTTCCTTTGCCCATAACAAAACCCACGGCGCCGTTCATCAATATTTTCGTGCCCACACCGATTGTCTCAAGATGAGGATCCTTTTCCAGGGGGTTCAATTCACCACAACCCGAGAAGTGAAGTTCTTTGAAAGCTCCTGCAAACTTGCTCACTGAGAATATTGAATATACTTCGTTCTCTTGCGGATTTACAAAGGCATTGTAGTTTCTATATACGTTCCTCGTGCTACAAAGTTGCGCAAACGGTATTTTACCAAGATTCGTTGTGGTTTCTATCTTCCGACCTTCTACTGTCTCGACCACGACTTCTATCTCTTCCTGCGCAACCATATCTCTGAATAGCTGCCCACCACCATATTTTTCGTCTCTGCGAGAAGTGCCATACACAATAGCGTCAATGATGCCAAGTCGTTCGTTAGGGCAAGGGCCCACGAATGCAGGCACGCCATTCAAGAAAACGCTTGCAGCACGCTCAAACTCATCTCGTTCTGCGACTTTGAAAGAAAGAACGGCATACGTGCCGCTCATCACACTGCAGGTCGCAGAAGTGACGACATCCACATCTTCAAAATCTATCTCTTTTCCATCGCGTACACTGTTACAAAGCTCCTCGGCAGTCAGCACTACTGCATTGCCTCTCTCCTGTTTAGCAGTTATCTCGGCTATTGTTCTTCTCTTCTCCATCTCTTTTCGTTTTAGCAAAAAGGTTTTAATAAAAAAGAATGCTAAGAAAAAGGGTTTTTACATGAATAATCAAAATGATGCTACATACCTTTAGAGAGGCAGCCCCTAATTAGATATTTTCTGAAATTGATTGCTTATTTTTTGATTTAAAGCATGATTTAGGCTACTTTTTGTTGTGTTTTATTGAGATTTTGATTTGTGCGATACTCCCGATAGTGCACAAAAGACGCACTCTATACCCGTGTGTTAGTACCCAGAAGCGAATAACTGGGTCAATTTTACTCTCCAGTAGGACAACCCCTACCCCTCACGCAGTGTTCCTCAAAAAACGCCTCTGGAAACTTTTCAACAATAATCTATACCATAGGAGCCACTTTCTTTTCACCTTTTTGGGTCATATATCACTAAGTAAAATAGGCTCTTCGCTGTTTTGTATGGGTAACCCAATATCCCTACTATCCGCTGAAGCAGATTACCTGAGGGGCATGTTGAATGTTGAGCGTCCGTAGTTATCAAAATCTACAAGATTTCATAACCAAGAAATATCTTCGATAG
>JAPWVK010000110.1 GCA_029241965.1 Candidatus Methanophagales archaeon | reverse complement strand
GCTGGCGTCAAACACGCGAAAAGAAAACCGCAAATATAGCTCATAATACAGTAAAAGCGCTCAGAACTTCACTTAAATCGTTCTGGAATAAACAACCTTTTGACTTGATCTTGTCCAATTATTTGTGCCCATGACTATACTTTAGGCGGTGGAGGTCTGATAGCGGTGGGCTTAATTGGCGGATTACAAGAGAGTATCTCAAGTATTGTGAAGGTTCTTTCCGGGTTCTGGTCTGATCGAACAGGAAAGCGTAAAATATTTGTCTTTTCTGGCTATCTGACTTCCGCCGCGTTTAAGTTACTTTTATCCTTCTCGACGATGTGGCAGCACTTATTAATCTTCATCAGTTTTGAACGAGTGGGAAAAGGATTGAGAACAGCACCACGAGATGCAATTATCGCAGATTCCATGCCCGAAGAGAGGGGAAAGGGATTTGGCATTCATCGTGCATTTGACACTGCAGGTGCGATTGCCGGGTCAGTGGTAGTCCTGCTTTTACTCTGGTTTTTATGGTCCGACCTCGAACAAATCACACAACAAATCGCATTTTATAAGTCAACTATCCTTATTGCGGCGATAATTGCCTTTACATCGTTAGTGCCTCTTTTTTTTGTAAAAGAAGGCAAAAGAGAACCGCAAGCGATAAGCTTGCAGATAAGTCTGAAAAAACTACCTAAACGTCTCAAGTTGTTCATTGCAGTTGCTACCGTATTCGCATTAGCTAATTTCTCCTACATGTTCTTCATATTAAAGGCAGCGGATGCTTTTAAGCCAATAATGCCGGTGAAGGAGTCAATCGCCCTTGTTATCCTTCTATATATCCTTTTTAACGTATTCTATGCCGTATTTGCCATCCCTTTTGGCATGCTATCAGACAGAATAGGGAAGAGGAAAGTACTCATTGCTGGTTATTCTCTGTTTTCCCTAACTTGTCTTGGCTTTGCATTTTCCGATTCACTCGCGGTATTTATGGTCTTATTCCCTCTTTATGGCGTGGTTTATGCTATGATAGATGGGAACCAGAGGGCTTTTGTATCCGACCTGTCCACTGAAGATATTAGGGCAACCGCTTTGGGTACTTACCATACCGCGATAGGACTGATTGCTTTACCCGCAAGTTTAATAGCCGGGTTTTTAGGGTCTATAACGCCAACATTGACTTTTCTCTTTGGCTGCGTGGTCAGCATCATATCAGTCATTCTATTTGCCGTTCTCCGGAATTATTTTGAGGGTTGAAGTAGCGCAGTGAAATTTATTTATGTAGTCTAATTTTAGAAAATACATGGAGGTGAAAAACACGAAGGGAAAATGAAAATAAAGAAGATAGAAAAACTGCTCATAATTGTAAATTCAGGCATGGACAAGCCATACAACCAGTATGCAAGCTACGCTACTGCCTTCACAGCGAAGAAGATACATAACATTTCGGATGTCATGGTATTCTACGGACCGCAAGGAGTAGAAGTAGCGAAGAGGGGTAATCTGGCGAAATTGACATTCTCTGATAATGTGAAGGAACTCATCGCAGGGCAGTTTGAGGGTTTGAACCCTAGTGAGTTACCGGACAACCTGGAACAGATGGCACGATTTGTAAAAGACGCCGTGGACGTGAAAGTCGGCTCGTGTGCGACATTCCATGTTATTGATGGCTTCGCCACTTCCGTAGAGGACACCTCAGATATCGAAGATTTCATAATGCCCATGAAAATCCCGGACGCGGTGGAAGCGGAACTCAGTGCAGACAAAATTCTGTATTTCTAAATACATCCTAATTTATTTCTTATATCCCCTGTTTTTGTGTGGCAAGCAAAATATGCGGCTAAGCCCTCTTCTTTTAATATAAATGCCTCTGAGAATCTTGTGCAATCTTATGTGTGGTTACGCGAAAAAATAAGCTTTTTAAACTGTGTATGATTGGTTTATTGACATAAACATTTCGTGAAATAGTAGAGGAGACAAGACCAAAATGGAAAAAGAAGAAGACATGGCTGTCGTTTTGATAGGTCACGGGAGCAAATTGGCGTATAACAAAGAGGTATTGGAGGAGTTACGGAGACGGATGGAGCTGCGAGGGATATTTAAAGAGGTAAAAGTTGCTTTTATGCAATTGAATTCGCCGAGCATTGAAGAGGTATTGCGGAATCTTGCTAAGGACGGTATGAAGAAGATAGTGGCACTGCCTGTCTTCTTAGCAAATGGAGCGCATACGACAGAGGATATTCCAGAGAAGCTAAAAATATCTTTTGCTGGAGACTGGGAAGAGGTAGGGCGAGATGTGGAACTAACTTATGCTAAGCCTATCGGTGTGGATGAGAGGATTGTGGATATTTTAATTGACCGGGTAAAAGAATCAGAACCGATTAAAGGTGAGTAAGCAGGATGCGGGGGGAGGGATTCGAACCCTCGTATCCCTACGGAACAGGATCTTAAGTCCTGCGCCTTTGTCCAGCTCGGCTACCCCCGCTTTGTTGTTTTCCTGTCGTTTATGCCAGCGCAGTAAATACAGGTAGGATTTAGATGCTATTAATATTATCAAAAAGTAGGCTAATCGCAAAGTTATGCGGAAACGATAGGATAAAAGCGATTTAAATCGTTTGCGAAACGGCGTGATAGTACCGACTAAATAATCGGTGGAATCAGGGGCGCTATTCGTGTCTCTTACTAAACACCGAGCGATAAAATGCAAATTCCCTCTCCAACGAATCAACATTATTCTTCTTGATTCTGAATCCATGTGTTTCTCCTTCATATTCTACATATTCATACCTGATCCCCCTTTCTTTGAGGTTTCGAGCCATCTCACGTGAACAATCAGGCGTGACAATTTTATCTTCTGTGCCCTGGAATATGATCATGGGTGCTTTTAATCTATCCAAATGATTTATAGGCGACCGTTCTTTGTATTCTTCCTCGTCTGCATCCGAGCCAACTAAATTACCAATATATCGCGATTCAAACTTATGAGTCTGTTCCGCCAAAGTAATAAGATTGCCAATGCCATAATAACTTGCTCCGACACTGAAAAGATCAGGATACTGCGTCATAACTCGCTGCACCATGTAGCCACCTGCACTACCTCCTCTAACGGCAACCCTCGTCCCATCTACCTTCGCTTCCTTTATTAAATATCTCACGGCATCTGCCACGTCTTCCGCATCTGTCACGCCCCATCGAGATAGCAATTCATCCCTATATCTCCGACCGTAACCCGTACTTCCTCGGTAGTCCACATCAATCACCGCAAATCCAGCAGAAGTCCAGAACTGTATTATAGCAAAAAATCCACGTTTTGCACTGCCTGTTGGTCCGCCATGCGCTATCACTAATAACGGTGGTTTATCATCCTCCGGTGCGGTGTATCTGCTATTTTTTGGCATATAGAGATAACCATAAGCTTGGTTTCCATCTTTTGTTGGATAAGCAAAGAACTCAGGCACAGAAATATCCTCGCTCCTCATCTCCATACTTGAACTCTTATTCAATATTTCGAGTCTTTTCGACGCTATATCTAAGCAGTATATAGCAAAAGTCTTCTCATCGCTTGCACCGATAAAGTATACCCTACCCTGCCCACCTGTTTTGAGATTACTATAACAAGATAAACCGGTTTCAACTACCGATAGTGATTTATTCTCAGGATCAATGACGACCAGGTAATCAGCACCCGCCTTAACCATCTTTGCTATTATTCGATTATCAAGAAGGAAATCATAGCTACTCTGCCCAAATACCCAGTGTGGTTCGCCAAATTCCGCATGCTCGATTGTAATCTGCTCTACCGTATCCGTATAGCAATACAGATTCCACCAATTCTCGGATGAAGACTTATCATCTACTACTTTGTCCATAACATAGTACAATTTGCCTTCTCTATCAAATCGTGGGAAGCATATAGAGCCCCCATCAGCAACCTTCTTTACATCATGCAGGGTATTGCCTTCAAACGTTCCCATCATTAATTCCGTTCTATCCCAGGGCATATCAGGATGATCCCACTGTAGCCATGCTACTTTCTTCCCGGTTGGAGAAAAAACAGGGTCTGCATAGAAGTCACAACCTTTTGCAATTATCTGTGGCTCTGATACACCTTTAGCGTCTAAATCGAATACCGCTAAGAAATTCTCGTTCTCCTTCTCGTTGTACTCCTTCTCGTACACAAAGAGGAGTTTCGTACCGTCCGGACTCACGGTAAGAGCGGCATATTTGCCTAACGACCCGTCTTCATTCGTTAAAGGTGTGAGTGGCACTGCTTCAGAACTATCTTTTGACTGGTAATAAATGCGTTGATCTTTAAAATTGACGAAATAGATAGCATCCTTGATAACAGTGTATGCCCCGCCGCCATATTCATGGACCCGTGTCCGTACATTGAACCCCGGCGGGGTAATATCCCTAACTCCGCTATCTCGCTGCACGACAACGCATCTGCCCTTTTCTACGGGCCTCATCTCAAGCCAATACGTTCTTTGACCCTCAACGTGTATCTCATTCAAGCCGACGACATCAGAAAAAACCTCTCCCTGCGTGATAGCAGGCTCCCACTCAATAAAAGGTGCCTTTCGTCTTTCAGCGTATCTATCCATCGCTTTTATTTAACTACTGGGGCCCTATTCTCTTCCCGTATTTGTTTACTTAGTCCCAATAACAACAGAATCTGTAACGCCTATACTTTCTCCGCTCCTCTATCAACCGCTTCTTCGACCGATGCCAGATCCTTCATTATGAAAACTCTTTCCTTTTCTTTTTCTGTCGAATCAATTGAATTTCTTAGTATTGGTGCATACTTCTTAAACCTGTCTATTTTCACCGTATAATCAGACGTATCCTCAATCATTACCGGGTCAAAACCATTCTCCTTTAGATATCCCGTTACTTTATTCCGCTCGTTATCGTCTTTTAGTTCAAACCTGTATTTCGGCCGATTATAGTATTCCGACAACCCCTCAAACAATTCTCGGTCCCCAAAAAAATATTTGAAGCACCATATATCCCCTATTTTAAACACATTTATTATCTCTCCTTTTGTATCTCCACTCATTTTTCTTTTCCTCTTTTTTTGCTTTTGGTTACAATACGACTTCTCCCTGCGAGTCTCGACTGAAACCCGTGATACATCGAGAAGCCCTCCGCACCTTTCTGTTCCTGCTTCACATCAAACGAAACGTCCTTAGAATATAATTCGTCTGGTGATTCTCGCCCTACTACTCTTGCAGTCCCCTTCTCCAATTTCACATACACCGAGCCGTTTACTCTCTCCTGCGTCTTATCCACAAAGGCATTGAGGCTATCATAAAGCGGGTCCATGACTAAGCCCTGATATACCAGCTCGCTCCACGTATTATCTACGAATGCCTTAAATCTTAGCTCGTTTCTCGTTAATACGAGCAACTCGAGGTCCCGATGCGCCACCAGCAATATAGTGGCAGCCGGATGTTCGTATGTCTCTCTCGCCTTGAAGCCAAGAACGCGATCTTCGATTATATCTGTTCTGCCAACACCGTGTTTGCCACCTATTTCGTTCAGCTTCTTTATCAGCGAAACACCGTCTATACTCGCGCCGTCCAACGAAACAGGAACACCTTGCTTAAATCCAATTTTTATAATCTCCGCAGCTTCTGGTGCATTAGCTACCGATCCAGTCCACTGGAATATCTCTTCGGGCGGGATAAAAGACGGCTCTTCTAACTCGCTACCTTCGATGCTCCTGCTCCATATATTCTCGTCCACACTCCACCTCTTCTCGGATTCAAAAGAGACACCGTGCTCCTGTGCGTATTTTCGCTCCTCTTCCCGCGTTAAATCCAGTTCACGCATCGGTGCGATTACATCAAAGTCGGTGGTTCTGAAGACCGCGTCAAACCTGAGCTGGTCGTTGCCCTTACCTGTGCAGCCATGCGCAACGGCATCTGCTCTTTCTTCTATTGCTACTTCTACCACTTTCTGAGCGATTAAGGGTCGCGCGATTGCGGTGCCAAGCACGTATCCTTCATAGTTGCCGTTCGCTTTTATTAACCGAAAGATGTAATCACGCACGAACTCGTCCTTAGCATCTATGAGTTTATGCCTATCGCTCAGCTTCTCCGCCCTTACTTTCGCCTCTTTTATGTCTGCTTCTGGCTGTCCGACGTCCACCATTACTGCAACCACTTCATCGTAACCATAATGCTCTCGCAGTAAAGGTATGCAGACCGAAGTGTCCAATCCGCCGGAATAGGCAAGCACCACTTTCTTCATTTCGCTCTCTTGTATTTCGCTTCTTTCATGTCAACGGCGAAGAATTCACCGCTTATGTGACATAGCAGTTTCTCTGCATCTATTACTTCGTTCCATGAGTCATCCTGTACACCCACTGCTAATACTCTTCCTACTATCCATATATGATTGCCCAGCTCCACGTTCTTCTCCTGTTTGCACTCTATCCAGGCCATTGCCTCTTTTATACGAGGCGGCTTCACCATCTTCGCCTTCTCTGCTGTCAAGCCAGCATGCTCTATTTCATTGTCCTCATACGGATAATCCGTCTCTAAAACGTGCATTAGCTCGCCAAAGTCTTTACCTGCCACGTTCACTACGAACTCGCCAGTCTCCTGGATGTTCTTCCATGTGTCATGTGCGGAACTGCACGAGAACCCGTACAAAGGTGGCTCAAAACTTACCGGCGTACTGAGGCTGAATGGCGCTGCGTTTGGTATCCCTTTCTTTGATATTGTCGTTATGACTACTACGGGTCGGACAAGTAGTTTTGGTAATTCTTTTACTTCGAGTTCCATTTTTTTTCTCCTTTCTTATAAACCCCTACTTGCATAGGATTTATAACTCTATTGTGTATCAACTATTAATAGGGCTATTATATTAATGTGTAAAAATTAACGTAAAACAAAGAAGGCATAAGCTGGATGAAGGTATGCGACTAAGCATAAAGAACAGACGGATTTAACGAGTCGAGAAAAGTATTTAAAATTAAAACTCTCTTTTATAATAGAAGATATGGAAAAACCGAACAAATTTCACATATTCGTGACTATAACGTGTATATATGCAGTATTCCTCTTTTATCTATCGTCATTATCCACAACACCCGAGCCTCCGGCACCTAGTTTTTTGTATGAGTTCGCACGCCAACTCGAAGCTTGGGGGCTTCAGTTCCTCCTGTATCCTCTTTACTACGCCTACCAATATCCCGACAAGTTCGTTCACATGCTTTTATACCTGGGTTTCGGACTGTTACTAAATCTAACACTGAAAAGTGCAAAGAACAGCCGCATAAGCAAGTACGCCGCGCCTTTAGCTATTCTTATAGGCACGATTTATGCTATTACAGACGAATTTCATCAATCTTTCGTGCCTTATCGAACCGCAAGTACACTGGACCTGTACGCTGATTTCTTGGGGCTGCTCCTTGCACAACTCTTGCTTATATTTTATTCGGGCATAAAAAGAGCCGTAAATTACGGCACAAAAAGAGTTACAAAATCCGTGTCTAACGTATCTGCACCGACTTTTGATTTAATGCTGGTTCTTATCTTTCTGCTTTTAGGCATCCTATTTGTACTCATCCCACCTTTAAATCAAACCCCACTTCGAATCGTCTTTGCGCTCCCAATCTTGCTGTTCCTGCCGGGCTATGCGTTAATAGCGGCGATGTTCCCACGAAATACCGAGTTGAGCGCTATAGAACGATTTACATTGAGTATTGGTCTGAGTATCGCGATATTCGTGTTTGACGGTTTTGCCATAAGTGTCACTGCCTGGCGGTTCAGGCCCACACCCCTCATTATCTCACTCTCTTTGATCACCTTCATGCTTGTACTAATTACGGTCTTCGTGAGGCTAAGAATCCCGGACGATGAACTGTTCTATTTCGATTTATCGTCAATTTCAGAGTTCATAGACTCGATTCGTAAGTCAGACGAGAAGCCGAGCGACATAGAAAAAGCGCTTATAATTGCGCTTGTCGGTTCGATTATTATCGCGAGTGTAATGCTGATTTATGCTAAGGTCACATTTGAGGAGGAAAAGTTCACCGCGCTGTACATCCTGGGTGAAGGTGGTAAGGCAGAGAACTATACGACCGAGTTGTATTTGTTAGAGCCGAGTTCCATAATCGTAGGTGTCGAGAACTACGAGCATGCACCCGTGGACTATACGTTAGAAATAAAATTAGGCGGGTATTCGCTCCTGAAACAGCAGATTCCGACTCTTGCACATAGCGAGAAATGGGAAGAAGTCGTTTCTTTTACACCGCGACATGCAGGTAAACACCTGAAGCTGGAAATTATGCTGTATAAAGACGATCCTACCAAGACATACCGCTCGGTGCACCTGTGGGTGGATTCCCTGATAAATTACAATGATCCCACGGTACTGAGGAAATATGTGCTCACAGACCCGCCGATGCTAATGAACCCGGACATGGAATCTGAATCGGGCTGGATATTCACGGAGAATGCGGGCTATTTCAGGGGCTTCTTCACTAAATTCTATCGGCTGGACGAGAATGCTACGCTCTGTGGCTACGTAACCGATAATGCGACGGGCTTGCCAATTCCGGATGCGCGTGTGACCGTAAACAACCATTATGGCTATGAGAAGCACAATACAACGAACGAAACAGGCTATTACGAGCTGGAAACAATTGCAGACCATTTCTGGATGACCGCTACTGCGGATAAATACAAAAAGAGCGAGGCTGACTTTGCGATAGCAGATGGACAGGCCTTGATGGTTAATATAACGAACGACCCGATAATGGCTTTCAATATGACAGTAATCGAATTATCAGAAATGAACCTGAGTGAGACAATAGAAACTTTACCGGCTGAGGAATTGCCGGAAGAGGCAACCGGATTTATAGCGGGATACGTGGTAGATAATGAGACGGGCCTACCGATAGGGAATGCAACGCTAAAAGTACGCAGCGATTATGGTATAGGCGAGTGGAATGACACGACAGATGAGGACGGGTACTTCGCGTTAAATGTAATCGCCGGCCCCTCAAGGATAGAGGCAAAAGCAGCAGGATACATGACAAATAGCACACGGTATGACATAAGCACGGTATCTCAAGTTGATCTGAAAATGACTCCAGAGAACTCCATCGTGGAAGGCTATATCGAGAACACTACCGGAGTCCCTATTCCTGATGCCTACATACGGGTCAGCAGCAGAGGGTACAATAATTATACAAGCAGTAACAAATTCGGGTATTACTCGCTAAAGACCATAGCAGGGCATATAAAACTGGACGTAAGTAAAGAGGCTTATTTCTCGAATAGTACGGAATTCAATGTTTCTTATGGCGAGACTACGGGAATTAACCTGACGATTGATGAGATCCCGCCACCACCACAAAAAGCCACGATTTATGGGTTTGTGTCTTGCAATGGCACGCGACTACCTGCGGTAAGAGTCGAGGTAAGTGACCACGAGGGCTACGATAAGGCTGCGCTTACTGATAACAAAGGCTACTTTGAGTTAGAGACCGTACCCGGTCATCTCTGGCTGGATGTGCTTCCCAGCGTTTACATGGGTACCACGGTGGAATTCGACATAAGAAGTGGTCAACGGGTATTTTTAGACGTTGAAGTGGATGCGTTTTCTGAGAGTACTTATCAGATAAATTATCCATCCGAAACGCCAATTACGAAAGGGCAGTATGGTGGGATATATCAGGACGTTGTTTCCGAAGAAGGACTTGCAAGTCTGTCGTTTAAGGTTAGCGACTCGCAGAAATCGAATAGAAGCGAAAGTTGTCTTTACAAGCAGATAATGGTGAACGACATGGTGGTTTGGGAAGATGATGTGGCTGGCGATGAAGGCTGGCAAGAAGTAAAGATACCGCTTACGCTGGACAACGGCACGAACCGGTTGACGTTGCGGGTGTATGCGAAGTCGGATTCCAAAAACATTCCTGTGAGTGTATGGTGGGATGATGTGAAGATAGAGCATTTCGAGATGATTCTAAAGCAAACCTCCACTTCTTTCTCTGTCCTTGATGCAAATGGTGGTGTGGACTCATATCCAACTGAATTATATCTTGGCGAGCCGGCTGAGGTCCTTGTGGGGATAGAGAACATGGAGCATGAACCCGTAACTTATATCCTACAGGTGAAACTGGGTGGCGAGTTGCTAAAAACAGAAACGGTAAGGCTTGAAGATGGCTATATCCTGGAGCAACCAATATCGTTCACGCCTACTCAGATAGGACCACTGCTAAAACTGGAGTTCCTTTTATTCAAAAATACCGTGACGGAAGAGCCATATAAAGAATTCATCCTATGGGTATCCTCAGAAATAGACTATGGCAATTTAGATGTGCTTAGCGAATATGTGGTGACACCATTACCCGAAATAGAAAACGGCGACATGGAATCATTTTGCGGGTGGACGCCCGAAAATGCAACCAACTTTACCGTGTTTCTAACAGATGCCGCTTACGTTTCGCCTGTTCATTCTTATGCGACCAGCTATCAGTCCACGACAGCAGCAGCACTCGATAGCTATGCGGGCATTTACCAGATCATAACGACAGAAGAATATCCCGCCGTGGTTGTTTTATCGTTCAAGGTAAGGGACTCATATACCGAGAATAAGGCAGATACCTTTGTAAAACTGGTTAGTTTGGATGACCGAGTAATCTGGACGGAGGACGTAGCAGGAGATGATGGCTGGCAGCATGTTAAAGTCCCGGTCACGTTGAACGCAGCAACGACAAAACTGATGTTGGGTTTATATACGAAAGCAGGGGGTGCCGACTTCCCTGTGGACATCTGGTGGGATGACGTGGAGATAGAACCGATAACAAAGGCACCTGAGAAGGCTACTACTTCTTTCTATGTGCTGGATGCAAACGGAACAGAGGAGAACTATCCAACAAAACTACACCTTGGCGAACCTGCTGAGGTACTCGTGGGAATAAAGAACAACGAGCATGCAGAGATGAACTATATCCTGCAGATAAAACAGGATGGTAAACTGCTTAAAACAGAGAGCAGATGGCTTAAGCGCGGGTTCAGTGTGGAGCAGAAAATTTCGTTCCTGCCGGATCATGTGGGCGAGAATCAAAAGCTCGGGTTCCTGCTCTATGAAGAGTATGTAAAAGGTGAGCCATATAAACGTTTCTATCTCTGGGTCTCCACGGATGTGAACTTTGATGATTTAGAGTCGTTATTGAGCTACGATCTATCTCCGCTCCCAAAGATAAAAGACGGCAACATGGAAAGCCTATCAGCGTGGACGATTAAGCAAACTGGTGGTTTTAGAGGTGGTTCTAACGGAGCAGAATACGTTTCACCGTCACACTCATGCGGTATTGTGCAGTACGACGATACAGATAAAGGCGATTACATGGAGCTTTCGCAGAACATTTATGCTCAGGATTGCGGAGTTGTCGTTATGTCGTTTAATGTGCGTGATTCATATACGGCGGATGTACGTGATGCGTATCCGGGGACTTTAGAGGGTGCGAAGAATATAAGCACACAGGTGCTGCTCAATGACGAGGTAATATGGGACGAAGACATCTCGGGTGAGAATGAAGGGTATGAGGGCTGGGTAGTGGAGGAATATGATTGGGCGGATGATGAGTGGGATATAAAAAAGCCCCGGGTGAAATCTGGCTGGAAACTCGTGGACATTCCGGTGTATCTGGAAGAAGGCAACAACGAGTTGAAGCTGAGAGTGTATGCGAACGAGGACGTAAAAAAGCTACCAAAAACTGTGACTGTTTATTGGGATAACGTGGCGATAAAGTCGTTGTCCCAACTGGTGGAGACGGGTGACACGGTGCGGATGAAGTGGTATTCAGGAAGTGCCGATTATTACGGTGAAGACAAGTGACACAGTGCGGATGAAGCGGTATGATGGGTGAGTGCCATAAAAATCACGCATCGAAATTTTTGCCCTGTTTGGGATGATATAATTCGGGTTTTGATTCCCACGGTATGGTAGTTCTGTTCTTTGTATTAACAAATGCAATCTTCAAAGTCAAAACTCTTTCCTTGCTAAAAAACGGTATCAAACACCTAATCTCCCTCCATCCTCGCGATTATCTCACAAGCCTTGCAAACTCCAGAAGCCGAAGCTTCTCCACACCGTTCACAGCGTAAAAGCTGCTTATTTGATTGCTCAGTCGGCAAGAACTGCAGAAGCCGCTCATAACCTCGCATCAACGAATATTTTGTCCCAGCATGCTTCATTTCAAACTCATTCAGCATCCTCTTCACTGTGAATCGGAATGAGCGTTCGGCGTAAGGACAATGAATCGTGGCTATCGGTATTCCTGATACAAGAGCATACAAAGCGACTTCCTTTTCCAGTATGTTTCTTAACGGTTTAATCCGTGGAACAAACTCTTCTCTTCGCCCTCGCAGCCTTCTCAATCTATCCATATCTCCTCTTATATAGTTAAGTTGGATAGACTGAACCTCGTCGTCCAGATTATGAGCAGTAGCAACTTTCGTAGCGCCCAACTCTCGCGCTTTTTTATCCAGCATTTTCCTTCTCAAGACGCCACAGAAAGTACAAGGTGCCTGCTCAAACCCTTTCGATGCTACTTTGTCCAGCGTAAATCCAAACTCATCAGCGAAAGAGAAAGTAAATAGCTCTATCTCTAATTCCTTCGTGATCTTCTCGGCGTTCCTTAATGTTAACATCCTAAAATCCTTTATGCCTTCATCCACCGCGATGGCAAAAAATTGCAAATCGTTGCGATCGTAAAAGACCTTTTTTAGCATGTACAAAAGTGCAGAACTGTCTTTTCCACCGCTTAATGCCACTGCTATCCTATCGTCCCGCTCCACCATCAATCCTTTCCGCATCTCTTTCTTCCCTTTCCGCTCGACATCATCAACGAAATGTGCTTCGCATAAGTGCAGTCCCGAGTATTTCTGATGAATTATTGCGGGATTCTTGCAGTTTCCTTTACTGCATCTCACGGTCATTGCTTCTATTAACTTTACTTTTCGTATTTATTTCCATTGTTTTTCTTTTAGCACAAACCTTTCTTAAAAAGAAAGCTTTACCAAAGAAACAAGGGTTTTCTTTTCTGCGTAAACCTTTTCTTAAAAGGTTTTAAAGAAAAAGTGTTGTGTTAATCTCCTGTAATCTCGTGGCTCTTTTCGCCTCAGCTATACAAATACCACTATTTCCTACAATTATACCACTTCAAAGCCCACCCGCACCATAAAGCAGCGACATTACATACGCCAACACGCAAAAAGCGAGAAAGACAATAGCTAAGAAAATACCGGCGTAAAAACCTACACTCTCCACGTCTGCTCCGGGACAATTCGCCTTTATTGATTTCACTGCCCGTTGGTCTTGTGTAGGATCCATACTCAGCATCAGCCTCATCGTGTCTGCAGGACATCTCATAAAGCATTTCAGCGCAACCATGAATTTACTTCCCATTCCCATGCCCTCCTTCTTTTATCCCCTTCTGCAGCATCTTCTTCGTGTCTTCTCCTTTTCTTTTCGCAGTAGTGTTTTTATATTTCATCTAAGGTTTATAAGTATTTCGATATTTAACCAAGCACACGTATCATATTCCGCCTATCACAAGATGGAAAAGGTCCAGTATGAATTTGGGATACAGCCCTATGAGGATTGATATAGTACCTAAAATAAGAATTGGAAGCCACATCAATACTGGTGGGTCCCTAATCTTATCGTTATTAGCCATCTCCGGACTCATAGGCCCAAAGAATATCCGCTTTATTGACCAGAACGTGTACGCAATCGTTAATCCAACTGCGGTAACAGCGATAATTGCTATTACCAGTACAATAGACGGACCATGTGTTCCATACATGAAGATACCGGTAAACATTATCCATTCCGCTGCGAATGTGCTAAAAGGCGGAAGGCCCGATAGACTCATCGCACCCATTGTCCAGAGTACCGCGGTTATTGGCATCTTAGCTGCAAGTCCGCCCATTTTTCTTATATCCCGGACACCCGTCATATAGACTAACATACCCGCGGTTGAGAAGAGCATCGCCTTACCCATGATGTGGCACAAGAAGAAGAAGAGTCCGCCTTCTATACTCCAGACCGTGAGTGCTGCCACACCAATGACCGAATATGAAATCTGGCTTATAGTTGAGCACGCAGCGAATCGTTTCACGTCATTTTGTGCCATAGCAAGAAGAGAACCATATACCATGGTTATCAGTGCCAGCACCATGATCGGTATGGAAAAAACTTTAAAATCATCATAAAGTGGCAAGATAAGGACCCTAACCATCACATAAACCGCGATATTCGCATATACCGCAAGCAACCCTGCTATGCACGTGGGATGCTCTGCGTGTACCCAGGGCATCCAAACGTGAAGTGGGAATATCGCCAGCTTACTAAACAAACCGAGCAGCATAAGTAAGATAACCCAAGTAGCTACTGGATCTCCCGAGAGAGTACTTAACGACGCGATTTCAAAGCTTCCTGTATGGGTATATGCTAATAGTATACCAATGAAGAAGACGGTTGCACCGGCAACTCCCCAGAAAAGACACATCAGCGCTACTTTATAACGCTCAATAAAATCGGAATACCCAAATTGCGCCATTATGAAATAAAGGGGAATAATAGTCAGCAGTTCCATGAAGAAATACATCGCTAAAAGGTTTGTAGAAAAGGCAATGCCCATGAAACCCGTGGCAAAGAAGGGGAACAAAAAGAAGAACCGCGTGTAATACATACGCCATGTCCTTTCATCCACATCCCCGTATATTTTCTCTATCCTGTGATCCACATAGTGTATCGAGTAAAATGCCAGTACTACACAGCACAGATTCATTATCACCGCAATAGCGATACTCAAACCATCAGCTAAAAGATTAAAATTTATCTTTGGTCCAAACGGGTACTCCTCAAAAATTATTTCGCCATGATAAATTCTGGTGGCTGCGATGAGAAGAAGAGCAGTGGTGTATATGAGAGTCCCGCCTGCTATAAAGCCCGCTTTTCTACCTGTTATGTACCTGGTTGAAATTATAATCAGAGAGGCTACGGCAGGTACTAAGACTATCTGAAGGAGAATATACGGTATCATTTTATCACCTCACCCTCCTTTTGCGCATCCACCACTTCGGGTTTCCAATCATTTTATTCGTGTTCATTTGCTTAAGAATAATATATTTAAGGCCCTATAATCCCCCACGTATAAGCATAATTATCAAATATAAAGCGATACAGAGAAGCACCAGCAGCAATGCGTACCCTAAGCTTATTCCTACTACAGGTTGTCGTTCTGCAGGAGCACCTTTTACCTCCTCTTGCCCATATCTACTTGCCAGCGTGTCTCGCCCACCGCTATAGAATTTTTGGGGAATAGAAGGGATTATCTTATGGAAGAATTTATCCAGTGGACTTTCAATATATTTGGGTACAAAAGTATAAAGCTTGGTTATTCCACCGACAAAAAACATGAAATAGAAACTATCTATGTACCACCTGTTCCAGAAGAATTTGTGGAGCATCTTCAGAAGTGAACTATTCTCCACTATGCTCTTAGGGTCTAATTTGCCCGAAAAGTAGAGTAGATATGCCGGCACAATACCTATAACTACAGAGACTACGGACATAAGAGGAACTATCCAGAAAGGCATCGCGTGCTCTGCATGTACAATCGGGAGATGAAGGTGTTCCAGGGTATGTTCAAATGCGTGACCAAAGAAATGCTCTAAGGGGAGACCTACTAAACCAAATATAACAATTAAGAATGCTAAAATACCGCATGCAACTACCATTGTAATGTGGACTTCACCGAGATGCGCACCCTTTTTCTCTAAATCTTTCATGTTTTTGCTCTTCTCTCCATGAAAGGTCATTCCAAAGAAGCGGGTTGTGTAGAATGCAGTTATGACCACGGTAATTAGGGCGAATGAGAATAAGAGGTAATAATGGGTTGCCAGAGATGACGCAAGAATGGCATCTTTACTCCAGAATCCGGGGAATGGCGGGACGCCCATCAGGGATAGAGCAGCAATGAGCATGAATATCCAGGTAAACGGCATGAACTTTTTGATTGAGCCCATATCGTTCATATAAATAGAATGAGCGGTGTGAATGACCGAGCCCGCGCAAAGGAAGAGACAAGCCTTAAACAGAGCATGATTAAACAGGTGATATATACCGGATGTGAAACCACCCTCTAAACTGGAGATAGTTAATCCTGCTACGCCTAATGCAAGAAACATGTAGCCTATCTGACTGACGGTAGAAAAAGCCAGCGCTTTCTTCAGCTCCAAAGCGGTCATACCTTGAGTAGCAGCCACGAATGCAGTAATTACTCCTACCCATGCAACTAAAAGGAAGAAATAAATAGCTTCGTGGCAGCCAGATACCCAGTAGCCGTAGAAGAAAATCGGTAGCAATCGGGCAACCATATAAACACCGCTTTTTACCATCGTTGCTGCATGTATCAAAGCAGAAACGGGTCCGGGACCTGCCATAGCTTCCGGAAGCCACTCGTGAAGTGGAAACTGCGCTGACTTGCCTATGGGTCCCATAAGAAGCATAACAATCATCAGTAAGATCAGTCCCGACGACTTCGCCATTTCCGGTAGCCATACTGCAGAAGTCTCGTAAAGCTCCAGGATGTTTAAGGTTCCAGCGTATGAATACATTATTAAGATTCCGCCTAACATAAGAACGTCACCCATGGACGTTACAACCATTGCTTTTAAGCCGCAATGAGAAGGTACGGTGTATTTAGTGGGTGGGGGACCGCCAATCCAGTATTTCCTCTCGTCCCTATAGTAAAAACCTATTAACCCCCAGCTACACAGACCTACCATTTTCCAGCCGATAAAGAGAAATAGCAGGTTATTTGAAAGAACCAGTAGAAGCATGCTCCCAATGAAAAGGTTCATCCACATCCACCACCTTGTTAAGCACGGGTCGCCCTTCATGTATCCCAGGGAATAGATCATTATAACGAAGCTTATAACCGCAACTACATTCGCCATCACTATGCTCAAAGGATCAATCAAAACACCAACATTCAATTCTATGGGCACGGTAAGCCACACAAAAGCGCTCTCGAGCGGTAACTTATCAAGATGGAATAAATAAGGTATGAGCATCACGCTGCACAGAGCACCGAGGAAAGAGAAGAATAATGCTCCGTAATCTCTGAGCTTGGGATGGATTCTGGCTAAAACCGGCGATAATAACGCTCCCGCAAAAGGAAACAGGAAACATAACCAAGCAACTTCCGCTGGTACTAATATCATTATGGCATCACCCCCAAACCCAATCCTGAATTAATCATGTCCATTAAGGGAAATGGTATCTCAATGAGCCAGATAATTCCCACGATGAAACACAGAACTCCGAGTACTAACACCGGGATGAGCATACTCCACGGTATCTCGTCTACTTTTACTTCTTTTGCTGTCTCGCCCTCTTCCTCCACTCTTATGTACATATATTCAATCACACGCCAGAAATAAAATAAAATAAGAAGTGTGCTAAAGAATATCACTGCCACGAATACAAATTGACCAGCTTCCAAGCAGGCGAGTGCAAGGTAGAACTTCGTGACGAAGCCCACGCTTGGTGGCATTCCGATCATCGCAAGAGCAGCTAAAATGAATGCAAAGGTTGTATAAGGCATCTTCCTGCCTATCCCCCTGAAATCTGCTATATCCCATAGATCAAACTTGTAAATAAAAGCACCGGCAGCTAAGAACATACATCCCTTCATCAAGGCATGGTTCAGTATGTGCATCAATGCAGGAGTCAGTCCGAAAGAGGTGGAAGTGCAAAGTCCCACACCGAGCATAATATAGCCCACGTTCGCTATACTTGAATAAGCAAGCATCCGTTTTAAGTTATACTGTGCTATCGCAAGGACAGAGCCATAAATCATGGCTATCGCTGCTATCCAGCAGATAATATCGAATATGGATACATAGCGTGTGATGAACTCTACAGTATAAACAGAAAAGCAGACCCTTATGAATGCGTAAGTGGAAACTTCGATGATAATGCCAGAAAGCATCGCGCTTATCTCCGCGGGTGCAAATGAATGGGCATCCGGTAACCACGTATGAACCGGGAATAGTGCCATTTTTATGCTTAAACCTACGAGGAAGAAGGCAAAAGCCGCCTGAACCACTTTATTCCCATAAAGGGGGGGCAATAAAACCGAGAGGTCGTGCATGTTCAGCGTACCCGTTACCGAGTACAGAAATCCTATTCCAAGCAAGAAGAAGCAAGCACCGAGAGCACCCATTACGAGATAAACAAAGCTTGCTTTCAGCGCTATTCCTCCACGCGATGCGATTAACGCATACGCTGCGAGCGAAAATATCTCGATGAACACGTACATGTTGAATATATCGCCGGTTACGGTTACCCCGCACAGCCCAGTGATGAGGAGCTGATAGAGGACATAATAATGGACACTTTTTTGAGGCAGCTCGTGCTCTATGTTCCTCTTTGAATACGTGACACATATTAAGCTCAAAAACAGAAGTATAACCAATATGTACGCATTCAAAGCATCCACGACATATTCTATGCCCCAGGGCGGCGCCCAGCCACCGAGCCAGTAATATATGGTCCCTACGGTCATAACGTGACGCAGGATAAAAATAGACATAACGAATTGAACGAGAATGGTTGCGATTGAAATAAATGCGCAAAATTTCTTGTTCAGCCAGCCAGCAATTAAAATGGTAAAAGCGGCGAGCATAGATATTACAACCACAAGCACAGGAAAATGCTCAACTGCCAGCATCAGCTTTCATTTGCCTCCTGCCATCCTCTCTACTTTGTACTCGGTCATCCTTAGTCCCCCATCAAAAATGTTTCACCAGAAGCGTATAGTAAGGACGGAATATGTAAAGTTTTCGGTTTTTTCCCGCGTGCCCCCCCCTCTCCCTCCTCATCACACAAGCGCAAATATCCGGATGTATGCTAAGCGCATCAAAAAAAATATCCCTCTTTTTCCATGAAGATACGCATAGGAAAAAACCAAAAGATATTTATATCACCTTATCCAACTCGTATAGTGAAGGAGATAATAAGGGGAAAAAAAAGGAGTTTTCATGTAGAGATGAGCATACAAGAATCTTCAGGGAAGGCGATATTTGATAAGCGAACTTTGGTATTGATAGTAGTTGCAGCGATTTTATGGCGAACGGTCATTAGTCTTGATGGAAAGATAGCCTTCTGGGAAAGTTTGTGTTCAGGTATTGCTCTCATCTTGTTTGGTTGGGTTCTCTTGGCTTATGTCTATTACAAGTACATGAAGACGACCGGCTGGGCTATGTCTAACTGGCTTTACCAAGGGATTGCCGTTAGTATGGTCTCGATAAATGTTTACGTTGTTATTTACTATGTGATGCGCTGGTATAAGTTACTGCATACAGAAGCTTATCTACCAATGGATTTCCTTTTTCGCGACATAAGGTATCTCTCGCTGGTAGTGTTTTATTGCGCAGTGATATGGTCAGCGAAGTATGTACAAAAGATGCACGATGATTATGTATCGCTATCTAAAGAGAAGGGTCTTATGCACCTCATCTCTCCCTTTTTATACACGCGAGGTAAAACGCTGCGAGAGAGGGGGTTGAAGGAGCTAATAGGCACGATGATCACTGATGAGCGGACGTTAATGGTGATAGTAGGTTTAGCGTTCTTATGGCGAACGGTCATAAGTTTTAACTTCAATATAAGCATAGTGGAAAGTGTGTGTTCAGGTGTTGCCCTTTTCATCATGGGTTGGCTTTTTTTCGCTTACATAGCTGCCAGGTCTACGAAGCAGAAAGAGTGGTTGAATTCTGTGAGGGCATATCAGGGAGTGGCTATTGGAGTAATCGCAATAAATATATATGTTCTTGTTTACTATGCCATGAGGTGGTATAGGTTAGCAGGTGTGGGCGATGTCACGGAGGCTTTTGTGCCCTTGGATTACATTTTCCGGGATGCACGTTTCTTCGCGTTAGTTATATTTTATTGTGCGTCAATAGTGCTATCGAAATTCATGAAAAGGGCGTATGAGGAATATAGGTTGCTATCCACGGCGGAAGCGAAGATCCGTGAGTGAGAATGCGCAGAATTCCAAATAATGTCGAAAAGATTGTGATTTTTCAGGAAGTTTCATAACGTCCTGGATGTAAGTATTAAGAGGTGAAAATGGCGACTAGGGATTCAGATTGGCTAAGGCAGGCAAAGATGGATTTGGAGCATGCTCTTGAAGATAAAGATTATACCGGGAAATTAGCACATTCTCTGGGGGTAAGATATTTCGATAAGAAGTTAGTGGAAGAATCGCTCGGAAGATATAATAAAATAAGTTATATTGATAACCCGATTTTCTCTTTTATCGCCACTATCTCTTGCTCTATCTTATCAAATCTCTGCTCCATATACGCCTTCATATCATATCTCAAACTCCTTATCTCGTCTATGGTCTCATCCTGTTTCTCAAGCATAGCATCCTGTTTCTCAAGCATTGTGTGCCCTATCTTTACGGATTCCTCAGTAAGTTTCACGGACTTCTCGCTTAATTCGACAGACCTGTAAAGCAATTTCCCCGCGGCATCCAACCTTTCACCCAGTTCTTCATGCCATTCCCCGCGTCTGATCACGAAATACTCGAATTCGTCTTTAAAGTCCTCAAAATTAACTTCTATATCTTCCACATCTATTGGATACTTCTTTATCCTTATCTGCTCAATAAACCGGCTTATAATATCTGCCTCTCCCTCTGCAACTATTCTGACATCATATGGCTTAATATTCTCTACAAATCCGCTTAATCTCAGCTTACGCGCTATTCGCTCCACTTCATCTCGAAGTCCAACCCTCTGCACTTCGCCCTTTGCAATAATCACTACCCTTTTCATCTTTGTATAATCTCCTAACGTTCTCGTTATTATAATATTTCTTTGGCAAAGCTTTCTCTTTAAACTATTATGTTCTCTATGACAAAATTCAGATTCATCAGCCAAGAACCTGACCTTCACCTTCTATGTTAAATGTTAAGACAATAACTTCGGCAGAAGAGAAGCCTTTTACATGTCCTTTGCTGTAATGGTTTCATCTTCAACGACCAATATCTTTGTTTTTGCCATTTTCTCATCGCCATTCTTTATACGAACACCTTTTTTATCACACAAAAGCGGTTAGCTTTAGCTTAAGCGTGTCTTCGGTGAGGGCATATCAGGGCGTGGCCATTGGTGTACTCGCAATAAATATATATGTTCTTGTTTACTATGCAATGAGGTGGTATAGGTTAGCAGGTGTGGGCGATGTCTCGGAGGCTTTTGTGCCCTTGGATTACATTTTCCGGGATGCACGTTTCTTCGCGTTAGTTATATTTTATTGCGCGTCAATAGTGCTATCGAAATTCATGAAAAGGGCGTATGAGGAATATCAGTTGCTGGCCACGGAAGCGAAGACCAGCCAGTAAATGTAAACTAAAGTTCTACCTTCAAAGTAACTATCTCAAAAGGGTCCATCTTTAATTCTATTCTTTCTCTCTCTTTTTTCCACTCTTTTACCACTACCTTGTCCTCTTTCTCCAGCAGGTTCACCACCTTGACCGCCTTTGGCTCTCTGAACAGAGTTATTTCTGCATTCGTCTCTTCTCCCTTCGTCTCATAGAATCTTAGAATTACTCCATCTCCGTCCTCTGCCCTCTTAAGCGCGGATATAACCACACTTTCCGGCTCTATACTCAAAAAAGAGCGTTTCAAAGGTAGTTTCTTATCCTTCGGTAACTGCAACGCATCCAAATCGAAGTTGAACTCAAGAGCATGCTTGTAAGATGCTGCTTCTCGCCAATCTCCTTCATGCGGATATATGGAATACCTGAACACGTATTTTTTAAACTCCTGCGCATCAGGAACAGGTATTGCAGGACCTGTCCTGCCATCCGAAGACAGCATTGAAACACTTCTTAGCAGTGTCAAATAGATGTCGCCTCCCCTTACTGTGTTTTCTGGCGTACCCCTATGCATCACGGTCAAGCCCTTCTTTCCGTCAGAATAATCAAGCCATCTCAGTGATGGGAATACGCCGCAAGGCTTCTCAACCCACTTCCCTTCTGGCTTACATCTAAATGGGCATGTCGGACGGGAAACAACACCAAATTGACTTCCGCAGGCATAATCAGAAGATTTTATGCTCGTGGAGAACCTGACCCTGAGGCGTGCCTTC
>JAPWVK010000109.1 GCA_029241965.1 Candidatus Methanophagales archaeon | reverse complement strand
TCGTTGCCGAGTACCCTGTGGGATTAGTTCCGTGATAGCCTTTGTCACGGTACACAACCTCACCTTCCTGTGATAAGTCAACCTGGCTATCGTGAACCGATGCTGTGGTCGTCTCGAGATCCCTTATGAGCCCATAGTCCAGGTCCGGTTTACTGTGGAGCTTGTAGCCAAAAAAGGATTTACTGCCTTTCTTTGCCCATGTCCCATCCTTGCTTCTCCTCGTCTTTGCTTCGTCCCCTCGCGGCGTATCCGCCTTAGCATGTCCGGGATCAGAAGTAATGAAAGTCGCATCCTGAACTACACCACGCTTTACTTTTAGACCCATAGAATCAAGTTGTCGCTGGAGTTCTGCCCATATTGCTCTATCTTTACCTGTTTCCGCTAATCGCTCCCGGAAATACCAGACCGTGGTAAAATCCGGGATAACAGCAGGAAAATCAAGAAACTTTCTGAACGAAATCCTATCAGTAACCTGCTTCTTGAGTTCCTGGTCGGATAGGCCATGCCACTGCTGAAGCACTAACAGTTTGACCATTAACACCTCATCGATGTTTGGTCTGCCCCCTCGCTCGCTCTTGTTCTCATACATTTCTCCCACTATTGGACGAAAAGCGCACCAGTCAATTACTGACTCGATATCCACCAGCCTATCTCCAAGCGTTTTAACTCGCTCATACTCTTCATTAAGAGCAAAATCGATAAAAGAGTCCATGTATATCTCTATATCAATAACAACATATAAACTTTACTTTTTTAGCGTTTTAGAGTGCAATTTGCGCATCTTTTTTCCCATGATTTATTTCATCATCCTCCGCCGATTATGTAATCCCTTAATTATTTTCTTTAGGGGGGAGTTTTTCAAAATTCTCTGTAGTGTCCGAGGTATATAAAGGTCACGGTTTATAGGACACTGCCAAATAATTATGTCAAGTACTATAATACCTATCTCGAAAGAAGTGAAGGGAAGATGAAAGCTCGGAGAATAGTGCTAAAGGGGAAAGTACACGATGTTGGATACAGGCTATTTTTACTGAGCGAAGCGGAAAGACTGCTCATCGAAAAATTCGATGCGCGAAATGTTTTGGTAAATGGCGAGCAGCATTTAATTGTACTGATTAAAGGCGCGGAAGAGGGAATTAAGAGGTTTGTGGCATTTGCCGAATCGAATTATCCACCAGAGGCTTCTGTGGAATCCGTAGAAGTTGAGGATTATGGCGACGAGGTCATGTGAGTCAGTTCTTTTAGACAATCTTTCATGGTCTTCCAGCTTACGAAGATAGCACAGGCAGGGGTGGGTATGCTTAATAAGCAGGATAAGATGCTTGATAAACCGGATACGATGATTGATAAACAGGATAAAACCATAGCAATTCTTGAGTCGGTAAAAGGGGATACGTCTAAGATGATTGAAAAGCAAGACGAGACGGTAAGGGTGATAAAAGAGCAATCGCAAAAGAATAGGGAGGCGATGTGCGATGAAAGCGAAAAGACGAGAAAGGTTTTGAAAGCAAAAATTGAGGAAGATGTGGAATACCGTAAAGAAGAGATTATCGGGGTCAAGGGAACACTCGAAAAGGTGAAAGAGAAGGTGGGTATGGCTTGAATCTATTTGTACGAAAACTAAAAAACCGGGACTGTCAACTTGTGGGGTGTTATCGGAAGTATCGCCATTTAAACTGTATTTTTTGCAAATGAGGGCTACTCTTCAAACGGAATGTGGTACAACGCCCAATAACTTTACAACTACAAAAAACCGAAAAATTTATAAGGTGTTTGTATGAACTAATTACGGATTTTACTAGTTTCAGGGTGATGCCTTACGAAGAGGGGGGATAAAAAGGGAGAGGTGAGGGGTGGTGGTAACGTTGGGATATGGACTCGTATTTGCAATTGTGTGGTTGTCAGCAGTGGCTTATTTGTTGAAGTGGGAGTAATGAACAGTAAATGCAAAAAATAAAAAGCGAAAAGATGGTGAAATTTGAAAAGCGAAAGGCATTGATATTTGCGGTTCTATTAGCAACGTTAGTATCTGTAAGCATAGGGTGCGCATCTGCAACCATAACGGTCTGTCACAGCGGCTGCGACTACGCCAGCATTCAGGCAGCCGTAGATGCTGCGGATTCAGGGGACATAATCGAGGTGCATAGCGGCACTTACTACGAAAATGTAGATGTGAACAAGACGCTTAGTTTAAAGGGCGTGGATAACGGCAGCGGCAAACCTGTTGTAGATGCCGGCGGCAATGATAGTGCAATTACGCTTTCGGTAGATGGAATTACGCTTGAGGGATTTAATGCAACAAACGCAGGAGGCGATTTCTGGATACCGTTCAAAAATGTTCAGATGCTTGGATTCAAGGCAATAAACGCAGGAGACGGTTACTCATTTAGACATTACGCAGGAATCGGGGTGACTTCAAACAATAACACCATTACTAACAACACAGCCAGCAACAACGGCGTCGGCATCCACCTCTCCTCTTCCAGCAACAACACCATTACGCTCAATAATGTCAGCAACAACAACTGGGACGGTATCCGCCTCAACTCTTCCAGCAACAACACCATTACGCTCAATAATGTCAGCAATAACCGTATTGGCATCGGTCTATATGATTCATGCAACAACAATATTACCGGCAACACCTTTCTAAATGATGGTCTTTCTGTTGATGATTCATATCAAAACACCATAAAAGACAATACAGTAAATGGTATGCCGCTTGTTTATCTCGAAGATAAGGCAGGTATTATGGTTACCGATGCAGGACAGGTTGTACTCGTAAATTGTACTAATATCACGGTAGAAAATCTGGAATTATCCAATACATACGTTGCTGTAAGCCTTTTTAAAACAGAAGAAAGCGTAATCTCAAACAATACTGTCAGCAACAACAACTTGTGCGGCATTACCCTTGACGCTTCCTGCAACAATACTATTACAAGTAATAATGCCAGCAGCAATGGGGGAGGCATTTTCATTGAGTATTCCAGCAACAACAACACTATTACAGGCAATAATGCCAGTAACAACAATGCGCACGGCATCTGCCTCTACAAATCTAGCAACAACACCTTTACAAACAATACCGTTAGTAACAACGAGCGTGGCATCTGCCTCCTCGATTCATGTTGTAATAATAACATTATAGGCAATACATTTGTAAATGATGGTCTTTCTGTTGGTTTTTCCTGTCAAAACACCGTGAAAGGCAATACGGTAAATGGTAAGCCGCTTGTTTATTTTGTAGATACATCAGATACTGAGGTTACAGACGCTGGACAGGTAATACTTATAAATTGCAGTAATATCACGGTAGAAAATCTGGATTTATCCAACACGTGCGTTGGTATAGAACTATGTAAGACAAATGATAGTATAATTTTAGACAATACAGTCAGTAACAACAACATGTACGGTATCCACCTCTGGGATTCCAGCAACAACACCATTACAGGCAATAATGTCAGCAACAATGGCGAAGTCGGCATCGAGCTACGGGAATCCAATAACAACAAATTTTATCTCAATAATTTCATGAACGACACTCTATACGTTGATTCTTCTTCTACAAGCAACATCGGGAACTCCACAGAACAAATAATATATACATACAACGGTAGCTCTTACGCAAACTACTTAGGCAATTACTGGAGCGATTATAAAGAAAGATATCCAGATGCTGAAGAGATAGATGGATATGGAATATGGGATACGCCTTACAGAATATCTTACAGAATAGATTCAGACAATGACAACTATCCACTGATGGTGCCTTTTGAGGCTTATGTTACTACACCAACAAAACGCACGGTCCACAATATTGACACAGGTAAGAACTACTCAACGATTCAGGATGCGATAGATGATCCTACGACTATGGCTGGACATACAATCACAGTGGATGCAGGTACTTATAATGAGAATGTGGTTGTGAATAAAGCACTTACATTGCGTGGAATTGGTATGCCCGTTGTAGATGCCGGCGGTAATGATAGTGCAATTACGCTTTCGGTAGACGGAATCACGCTCGAGGGTTTCACGGCAACTAATTCAGGATATTTGGATGCCGGGATCGAGGTAACCTCAAACAACAATAGCATTACCTGTAACGACGCCACCAACAGCAATGACGGCATAGACCTCTCCTCTTCCTGCAACAACACCATTAGAGGTAACACTGTCACCAACAACGATGGCGGCATAGACCTCTCCTATTCACACAACAATATCATTACAGGCAACGACATCACCAACAGCAAGTGGGGCTTCGACTTCTACAATTCTAATAACAATACCATTTCAAACAACAATGTGAACAAAAACGACTACGGCATGTACCTCTATTCTTCCAAAGGCAACAACATAATAGGCAACACTGTCTGCTACAACAACAACTCTGGCATCTTTGCCTCTTCCAGCAGCAGCAATACCATTTCAGGCAACAATATGGACAGCAACGATAACGCCATCTACCTCTCATATTCACGCAACAATATCATTACAGGCAACGACGTCACCAACAGCAAGTACCGTGGCATCTGCCTCACTTCTTCCAGCAACAGCAATATTATTTCATGCAACAATGTGAACAACAACAGCGATGACGGCATCTACCTCTATTCTTCTAACAACAATGAAATCTATCTTAACGATTTCATAAATAACGCTGATAATGTTAATTCTTCCGATTCTACTAACACATGGTATTCCACAGAATGGCTAACTTATACCTACAACGATAGCATTTACAAAAACTACTTGGGCAACTACTGGGGCGATTATAAAGAAAAGTATCCTGATGCTGACGAGATAGAGGGGTATGGACTTTGGGATACACCTTACAGCATAGAGGGAGATAAAGATAATTATCCCCTAATGAAACACGGGGTGAATTACTTTGTCACAACAGTAGGTATTTTTGACACGGGACAGAGCGAGAATCCATATCCATCCTGTTTCGGCATACACCACGGAACAATAAAGCCAACTAAACTAATCCGGGTGCAAAAGCTTTACACGTATCCTTGCGCAGGAACTGGCGGGCATACAGAATACGTGAAAATTTGCAAAGACGCCAGGTGTGTCGAAACCGTACCTTGGGCAGGCTATACGGGCGATTGGCACAATATTTCTTTTTCTAAACCATTTGAGATGTATCCAAATGTAGAATACAATTACACCATAAAAACAGGCTCATATCCTCAAATTCATCATACAACTACTCTTTCAACAGCAGGTGGATGGATAAACTGCACTGAGTTTGAGGATGGAAATGGGAACATACATTATGACTGGATACCTGCGATAAGGTTTTTTGCAGAATAATAAGGGTCTTTGGTCAAGCTTTCTTTAAACCCGTTATAAAAGTTTTACAGGAAAAAGCTTCGCAGAAAGAAAGGTTGTTGGATACCTTCAATATGATGACCATAGCATAAGCCAAAAAATCAATACTTAGCACTTATATTCATCATAGCTCCACCAACAAATCCTTAGTCGCCTTCCGCACCGCTTCTTCCGAATCAAACCTCTCGTACCAGCCCAGTTTTTTCAGTTTCGTTGCATCAAGCAGCATAATAGGCACATCTCCTTTCCAACCTCGTGCACCACCCGTGAACCGGAATTCGGGTGACGCCTGCATCTCTTCGCACACTATCTCCGCTATTCGCTGCACACTTGTCATCTCATCCGTGCCTATGTTGAATATACTCACTCCTTCTTCTTTTGCGTCCAAACCCGCAAACATCGCTTTTACACAATCACTCACATAAATGTACGATTTCGTCTGCTTGCCATCGCCTAATATTTCCAACTCCGCGGGATTGGCCCTAATCTTATTTATAAAATCGTAAATCACACCGTGTGAAGACCTTCTGCCTATTACATTCGCAAACCTGTATAGCCACGCCTGCATATCGAATGTATGACAGTAAGCGGCGATTAACGCTTCACAAGCAAGTTTCGAGGCACCATACAACGAAATGGGAATTGTAGGATATTCTTCCGGCGTGGGCAACTTATCCGCATCGCCGTAAACCGTGGATGTAGATGTAAATAGCATTCTCTTTACGCCGTTCGTTCTCATTGCTTCCAGCACGTTATAGGTTGCGATGATATTCTGATCCAGATGAACCCTTGTGTCTTCCGCACCTAATCGCACTTCAGGATTCGCAGCGAGATGCCACACTTCCGCAGCACCCGCAAAAAGACTTGATATGTCATCATGCAAGATGTCTATTTTGTAAAAACTGAATTTTTCTTTATCGAAGTGCGGTCTTACGAATTCCTCGTATCCCGCGCTCAGGTTATCCAGAACTACTATCTCTTGTTTCTCCGCTACTAAGCGATCAACGACGTGCGAACCTATGAAACCCGCGCCACCAGTAACTATGATTTTCATTTCTATACCTTTCGCACTTTTCACGAGGCTTTATCATTAGTTTCAATCGCCTCTTTCCCCTTCTTCATCCCTCACTCGCAACATCAAATGTTTTAACAAAGCAAAAAAAACGCCCAGGTCGGGATTTGAACCCGAGTCCGAGCCTCGACAGGGCTCAATGATAGGCCGCTACACCACCCGGGCTTCTATGCTTTCTCTCATACATCATACCTACGATACTTTTTATAAGATATGTTTAAATAAAAATAGGAAAACAAAAGGAGAAAAAGAAATGGCAACAAGAGGAAGGAAGGCAGCGGAAAAGGTAAAAGTCCTGATGGACAAGTCGGATTTGATACGGAATATAGGCATCATCGCCCATATAGACCACGGGAAGACTACATTGACCGATAACCTCCTTGCGGGTGCGGGGATAATATCGAAAGAATTAGCGGGCGAGCAATTATTCACGGATTCTTATTATCTGGAGCAGGAGCGTGGGATAACAATATTCGCAGCAACTGTGTCTATGGTTTATTCTTACAAAGGTGAAGATCACCTCATAAACCTTATTGATACCCCCGGCCATGTAGATTTTGGCGGTGATGTGACGAGGGCTTTAAGAGCCGTTGATGGCGCTGTGGTTGTCGTTGATGCCGTGGAGGGCGCGATGCCACAGACCGAGACCGTGCTGAGACAGGCGATGAAGGAGAACGTGAAACCCGTTCTTTTCATTAACAAGGTAGATCGGATGATAAACGAGCTGAAAGTTGATGAGCAAGAGATGATGGTCCGGCTTGGTAAGATAATAGACAAGGTAAACAAGCTGATACAGGGAATGAAGAAGGATAAATACGAGGAATGGAAGCTGGATGCAGTAAAAGGCAATGTCGCTTTCGGTTCCGCACTGTATAACTGGGCTATAAGTGTCCCCTCGATGCAAAAGACGGGAGTTAGCTTCAAAGAAGTATACGATTACTGTAAAACGGAGAACATGAAAGATCTGGCGGAGAAGTGTCCAGGATATGAAGCGGTTCTTGATATGGTTACTGACCATCTTCCCAGCCCATTGGAAGCGCAGAAGATACGAGTGCCGGTAATATGGCATGGTGACGAAGCGAGCGAGATAGGGCAGAGCATGGCGAGGTGTGATAGAGATGGAGACATAGCTTTTATGGTTACCAGTATCACGGTGGACCCGCATGCGGGAGAAGTAGCCACCGGGCGGCTATTTAGTGGTACGGTGGAAAAGGGCAAGGAAGTAATCGTTTCTGGCGTGTACAAAAAGAATCGAATTCAGCAGGCAAGTATATATATGGGCCAGGAGCGTGTAGAAGTGGATAAGATACCAGCGGGAAATATCGCGGCGCTCGTGGGTTTGAAAGATGCCGTGGTCGGTTCTACGCTTTCTACCGCAGAGATGGTACCTTTTGAAAGTATGAAACATTACAGTGAGCCGGTTGTTACTGTTGCGGTGGAAGCGAAGAGCACAAAGGATTTGCCACGGCTGGTAGAAATGTTAAGGAGGTTGGGTAAAGAAGACCCGATGCTAAGGATAGAGATAAACGAGGAGACGGGGGAACACCTGGTATCAGGAATGGGCGAATTGCATCTCGAGATAATAATAAACCGTATAGATCATGATGAGAACATACCGATAATCGCTTCGCCACCCATTGTCGTTTTCCGTGAGACGGTGGAAGCGCATGCGGGGCCTGTGGAAGGTAAATCGCCAAACAGGCATAATAAGTTCTATGTTGAGGTTGAACCCTTAGGTATGGACATAGTGAAGAAGATAAAAACAGAGGGGATAGTCGTAGGCAAAAATAAGGTTTTGATGCGCGACCAACTGGTGGAAGCGGGTATGGATAAGCTTGAGGCAAAGAATGTCGTTAACATCACCGAGGGTAACATGTTAATAGATATGACCAAGGGGGTACAGTATCTACGAGAGACGATGGAGCTGATCCAGGAAAGCTTCGAGGAAGTGATGCTGAAGGGACCCTTAGCAAGGGAGAAGTGCATGGGCATAAAAGTGAAGCTGAAGGATGTAAAGCTGCACGAGGATACGATACATCGAGGTCCTGCACAGGTCATTCCCGCGGTGCGAAACGCTATACATGCGGCTATACTACAGGGAAAAGCGACACTCCTGGAGCCTACACAGGAAGTGTTCATAAACATACCGCAGAATCTAATGGGGAACGTCACACGAGAACTGCAGGGCAGAAGGGGGCAGATAATAGATATAAAGACCGAAGAGGATATGGTTTCTTTGCAAGCCGAAGCGCCGGTGGCTGAGATGTTAGGTTTTGCAGGCGATATTAGGTCGGTGACAGAAGGCAGAGCGTTGTGGAGCACGGAGTTCGCAGGTTTCAAACCCATACCGCAGAATCTGTTCGGCGAAAAGGTAATGGAAGTGAGGAATAGGAAGGGCTTGAAGCTGGAGATGCCAAAGACCACCGATTTTGTGTCGTAGTCGCGAACTGGCAGCCGGCTCTTCACATATCTCCTTTTTTTCTTTTTTTGTAATTACCGCCATTCTCTCCGCAACGCATCGAGCATGGCCTTTGATGACCCTTTTGCATGTTTTATTTCCAGCCAAAACTTCTTCGCAAAGGTTTCAACAGTTTTTGCAAAATCCACGTCGTTCTCATCGGCTTCGGAATAGCATATCTTCACGACACGTTTATAATGATTCTCTAATATTTTTATTATTTTCGGCGTGTCCGCAGCGGCACTTCGGTTCATGTGACCCGCTATGATATTTATAGAGGATTCCATGATTACTTGAGGTTCCTTTATGATTGAAGCACCTGCGGGAGTCATGAAAAATGTCCCTATCTCTTCGCGTAGTAACGACTGCACCTTCTCCTTACCAAGCGCAATCTCTATACAATTGCTAAATATTACCCCTTCTTCGTCCCGCGGTATTAACACCGGGACCTCTGCTTCGCGGATTACCTTCTCTACTTCTTTATTAGTGCTTCCGCACAATCCATATCCTAATAAAACAAAATCCACCACTGAACTCAATTTCTTTAGCCCGTCTGCAATCTCAGCCCGCAACTTATCCGGGGAATCATGAAGTCGTAACTCCGTTACTTTAATGATCAAAGAATCCGCGATGGTATCTTCACGAATTTCCTTTACGATCCTTTCAAGTGTCTTCTCTTTTAGCTTTATACCAGTATTAGCAAAATTACCCAAAAAACGCTCATTCACTGTCTTATTTAATACGCTTATCACTGGATTACTGGTTTCGGGCAGCACGAGAAATACATTATCAATGCCCGTTTTTTTTAGGACATCTTTTATTTCAGTTCTCAAAATCTCACATGTGATTATTCCGATGTGCATTTAAAACGTTTGTAGCCACATGGCCAAATCTCGTGCTATTTATTCCTCCTCTTCCTCCTCTATCACTTCCACTCCATATTCCTTCTCAAGGAACGCGATGCAATCCGTCCGATTTATCCTATGCTTAGCAGGCACCTTCTTCTTCTGTATTCTACGCTCTTTTATTCGGTAGCCCGGCCTTTTTAACGAGACCGAGACGTCCATCCCGAAAATACCCACTTTGGGGTCGTAATGAATACCGAAATCCGTGTGCTCTGCGATGCCAAACGAGAAATTGCCGACTGTATCGAATTGATAAGCCATTAGGCGATTTTGTATGTTGAACGTACGCTTAAGGAACTCCTTTGCGCGTTCGCTCCTGAGCGTAACTTTACACGCGATGGCTTCGCCCTTTTTTATGCCAAATGTCTGTAAGGTTTTTTTGGAGGTTACTTTAATAGGTTTTTGGTTTGCAATTAAGGGGTTACTCAAGAGTTTCTCCGCCTTTGCTAACTTCTCACCGCTTTCGCCAACACCCATGTTTATCACTACCTTGTCCACTTCTATTCTCCGCATCAGGTTCTCAGCCATTTCTGTTCTCCTTTGTTATTTCACGAATTTTCAAACCCCTGTATCGCTATCTTATCTTCGCCCACTACGAAGACGTAATCATCAATCGTCTCGAAACTATCGCCACCGTCCAGCGGCTTTATCTTCACTACATTTGACCTTGGGCTTCGCACAATTCTTATCTCCTCTATTTCCCCCGTCTGTGCCGAATGTTTTCCGCCTATCACCATCACTTTACTTCCCTCTTTATATGCGAATCGTTGCAATATCTCATTTGATTCTAAAGAAATCATGATTGAATCATGCGTTTTGATCTCCTCCCCAAGACCGTTGCTCGGTAGAAGGTTCCTGCCGTCATACATGTTTAGTTGTATCACTCCGCCCTTTATCACCGTCTTATTGTTCACCCTGCACAGTTTCCTGGATGCCTCTTCCGCTCCCAGCGCCACTAGCGATAATTTACCTTTCTTGTCCAGCAGCACCATATAATTGGCTCCTATGGCGGGAATGGAAAGGATGTCAAAGATGCCAACCGGGAACTTGTGGTCTTTTCTCTGCTTTCCGTCAACTAAGATGTTTCCTTCGTGCAATATTCGCTTCGCTTCTTTACTGTTATCCGCTAATTTCAGCATATCCCTCACGATTAAGAGCAAAGGCATGCTTCTATCCCCTGGATGCGGGCCCGGCCTGGGCTTTACCGTCCAGTAGGCAGTCTTCCGTTCTATTCGCCAGCTTCGTGGCGCCGCTATCCGCTTCTGATGTTTTCCCATTTTTTGCTTTGCCTAAGATATTGAGAATAATAAAGGATGTAGCAAATATATATTTGTTATCGGATGTTGGAGTTATAGGAGCGCGAAGTTGCGTGCATAAGAAGTAATATGAAGATACTGTTGGTTTCCACACAGGATTACATACATCATCCGGTTCCTTCGCGGCACCATTACATATTCGAGGAGCTGGCGAAAAGGCATGAAGTGCACGTGCCGCATTTTCACGTCAGCCGAGGCAAAGAGCGAGAAACAAGGTTAATTGTTCACGAAGCGACAATGTTTCCTTTTCGGGGACCCTTATTGCACTACACTTTGAATGCACCGTACCAGTACGCGGTATTCAAGCGAGTCATAAAAGAAGCGGGGCTAGATGTGGTTGTGGCAGCGCATATATTTGCAGGTGCGGCGGTGATAAAAGCGGCGAAGAAATATGGCGTTCCTGTGGTGTTCGACTTGAAGGATTGGTTTCTGGATTCGGCTGCGGCGTATTATAATAACCGTATGTTGAAGTGGGCTTTGATGTGAAATGGGCGTGAGAGGAAAAGGATGAAGTGATATGAAGAAGCTGCGATGATAGAATGCTTAAATTATCTTTCTGGAACTCAAGGTTTTATTTCATCAGAAGATGTTAAAATCATATTCGTAAAAGTTAATGATACCTAACTACAACCACCGCGGCCATTGCACACCCATCTGCACCACTATCGCCCGAAGTTCATCGTGAATGCTCTGGTCAAATTTCAGCAGCAGTACACCATATACAATGGCGCCAACTACCACTGGAACCAGTGTCAGCCACACGCTGGACAGCGGCACCATCAGACGGTAGCCACCAACGAACACACCCATCACCGCCGATGAGACCAGTATATTCCGAACCGATGAATATTCCAGTCGCACATCAATGATCCGTTTCAACACACGGTACGCAAGCGCCGCGTTCAGCGTCATTGTCACCAGCGTTGCCACTGCGGCACCCGTGATTCCCAGAACAGGGATCAAAGCGAAATTCAGCAGGATGTTCGCTATTGATGCCACTGCGGTCACTTTGAATGCCTCTTTTGGATAATTCAACGCATAAAGACACATCGTCTGCAGAGACATGAACACATTTACCACCTGTACAGTAAGCAGCACATACAGCGCTGACGCATCACGCGCGAAACCCGCACCGTAAAAGAAATACAACAAACGGTCGCCGAGCAGCAGCCCGCCAACAAAAACAGGCACGGCAAGCAGTAGTGAATATGTGAAACCCTTTGCAAGCGCAGACTCCACCATGCTATATTCGGCACGTGCGCCCCAGTTGCTCACATTCGGGAACATGACTGTACTCATCGCAGCCGTTGTGAACGTAGCCGCTGTTGTAAACTGGAATGCCACACGATACACGCCGACATCTGCGTTTTCCATGAAATAACCTATTAGCACGGTGTCTGCGTAACTGAACACAAGACTGCCGCCTGCCGCTAAAAATATCCAGAATGAAAAAGAGAACAGACTCTTCAGATGATGCACTCCGAAACGTGCAAACCGCAAGTCAAGAAAACGCAGGTTCACAATCCCGCCCGCAATCATGCCAAAGACAAGCCCTCCCGCCAGTCCTGCTGCACCGAAACCGAAGAAAATGGCAGCAACTTGAAAGATGACGCGTCCTGCGTTGTCCAAGAATCCACATGTCTGGGTGATGCCCACCTTGCCTGAGCCATAGTTACCGTTTGATACACTGCTCGAGAACACTCCGATGATCAGTGCCACCAGCAGCCAGAAGAACATCCCGGAACGTTCCATGTCCACGAGCAGTGGGCGGGCTAACAACAGGACGCTCACAGACACTACCAATAAAATGATGCGTAGCATAACAAAAGCCGAGAAAAACTCGTTTTGCTCTCTTCCTTCGCTGATCCGCTTTACCGCCGCTCCGCCGAAGCCGGCTTCGCCGACGAGGCTAAAAATGCTGAGATATGCTAAAAACAGGAAATATGCACCTAAGACAGACGCACCGACTGCATGTGCGAAATACATCGTGCTCATAAAGCCGATGAGTGTCAGTGCAAGTGTTGTTATCAGCGACACCATGCTCTGACGTCGCCTGGATTCGATGCGCATGACGCGGGCGAATAATGTATTTGAGTTAATCATGGGTTAGAATAGTATGTTGCTTTAACATTATTCTTCGTATTGTTATATTCATGCATTCTTTCACCATGCTTAGAGTTGAATATTCCTGAGAACAAAGTGTGATTAGAAATGAAAAAATCTATACGAATCTTCCTGTAATTTAGAATACTTAAAAAGCTAAGAGGATAAAAACCTTTATAATATATCAAGTTAAAAGTAGCATAACATGATAGGCATAACCTACGAGGACCTTCTCGCAAGCTTCAAAAAGGGGCTGAGAAACGGCAACTGGAGAAAACGGATTTTCTTAGACAAAGCACTTTTCAGAGCTTCGCTTTGGTACGCGAAACATCGTGGAAGCATAGTTAACACATCACTTGTAGAGAAACTCTCGGCACTCATTGAGAAGTTAAAAGAGACAAAAGGCATGAGAATATTCAAAAGGGGCTTTAAGAAAGCGGTTGAGATGCTGGATAAATACGAGGAGAAATGCGTATTCACATGGGCGCCTCAGTTGAAACATTGGCTGAGAGACCCCGACTACATCTTCTGGCTCGGGGCGATGCGATGAAAAGAGCGAGCAGTGAGTGACTCACGGCTAAGGGACTTCAGGACACATGGCAGAAGGAATTGAAGTGAACATCGATGGGCTAAAAGAGATAGTTGAACAATTTGGTAATGCACATGTGTTGGTTATAGGTGATTTTATGCTGGATAAGTTTATACAGGGAACTGTCTCTCGGCTCTCCCCTGAGGCACCTGTTCCTGTGGTTGACGTCGTATCTGAAATGTTCAGACCCGGTGGCGCTGCAAATGCTATTAGCAATATACGAGCTTTGGGTGGGAATGCTGTTGCTGTTGGCGTTATTGGTGACGACTGGAATGGTAGAAAGTTGATAGATTTGCTAAAACAGGATGAAGTAGATACAGAGTGTATAATTGTTAGTGAGGAGAGACCTACAACAGTAAAAACGAGGATAATAGCGGAGAAACAACAGATAGTGAGGATTGATAGGGAAAAAAGAGATGCTATAGACTATGAAGACACCAAAACTATTTTGGCTTTTTTGAATGAAAAAATCAACGATGTAGATGCAATCCTTATCTCAGACTATGATAAAGGTGTGGTTACAAATAGGTTGTTGGAGGGTTTGATATCCTCCGCTAAAAAATTTGAGAAGCCTGTCGTAGTTCATCCTAAAGTTGTGCATTTCCTTGACTGCAAGGGTGCCACAATTCTCAACTCCAACCTTGAGAGGGCTAGTGCAGTCACAGGAATTAGTCAAATCAATGAAACAAGTATTCGAAACATGGGTCAATGGCTGTTGACACAACTTGAATGTGAATATGTGCTCATCACCCGTGGAAATGATGGGATGTCCCTCTTTGAGAAAAATGGCGGTGTTACGTATATACCTGCAATTGCTAAAGAAGTATACAATGTGGCTGGTATTGGTGCTGGTGATACGGTGACAAGTTTGATTGCGCTTTCTCTGGCAGTTGGCGTTACCAATATGGTCAATTCAGCAATATTAGCAAATATTGCTGCTGGAATAGTGGTTGGTAAGTTAGGGTCTGCAACAATAACGAGGGATGAGCTAAAACAGCAGTTAGAGGTGTTGAAAGGAGCGCAACTTGCATTTGCAGGGAGCAAGTGAGTTGGAGGTATCTCAATGATAGATAGGGAGAGTATTAAAGGGCTCGAGGATAAAGCGAGAAAAATCAGAAAACATGTCCTTAATATGATCTATGAGGCTGGTTCCGGACATCCAGGCGGGGCGTTATCCTGCGCTGACACCTTAACGACACTTTATTTTCATACAATGCATCATAATCCATTAGAACCTGAATGGACAGATAGAGATCGCTTTATATTGTCAAAAGGGCATGCAGCACCGGCATTATATGCGGTCTTAGCTGAGGCTGGTTACTTCCCTGTCAAAAAATTATCGTCATTGCGAAAGAGGGGGAGTATACTGCAAGGACATCCTGATAGTAAAGTTCCTGGGGTTGATGTCTCATCCGGGTCACTTGGACAAGGGTTATCCATTGCAGATGGGATTGCGCTGGCTGGCAAGCTGGACAAGAAAGTTTACAGGGTTTATACCTTGTTAGGTGATGGCGAATGTGATGAAGGGCAAGTTTGGGAAGCGGCAATGCTCGCAGCACATTACAAACTGGATAATTTAACTGCAATAGTGGATCGTAATGGTCTTCAAATTGATGGACTGACCGAAAAGATTATGCGCTTGGAGCCAATAGCAGGAAAATGGAGGGCATTTGGCTGGCATGTTATCGAAATTGATGGCAATAAAGTGGAGGAGATAATTGCAGCTCTTGATGAAGCAAAGAGTATTCGCGGCAGACCAACTGCAATCATAGCCCATACATTCAAGGGGAAGGGTATATCATTCATGGAATGGATTAATGCGTTTCATGGCAGGGCGTTAAGCAAAGAGGAAATGGAAATTGCATTACAAGAACTAGGATGAGTGAACGAATCATGGAACTGAAATCTACAAGGGAAGCGTATGGTGATGCTTTACTCAGGTTAGGAGAGGATAATAGCGTTGTTGTGTTGGACGCGGATTTATCTGCTTCGACACAAACGAATAAGTTTGCGAAAAAATATCCAGAAAGATTTTTTAATGTTGGCTGTGCCGAGCAGAACTTGATAGGAGTTGCTGCTGGACTTGCAGTTGCTGGAAAAACAGCTTTTGCCAGCACCTATGCAATCCTCTCAAACAGAGCCTGGGAGCAAATAAGGAATACCGTTGCCTACGACAATCTAAATGTGAAAATTGCTGTTAGTCATGCGGGATTAACAAATGCACCTGATGGTGCCTCACATCAATCATTGGAAGATATAGCTCTAATGCGAGTCATACCAAATATGACGGTGATTGTGCCATCTGATGCGGTAGAAACGGAAAAAGCGGTTATATCAGAAATACACCGTGTAGGTCCTGCCTATATAAGGTTGAATCGTGTAAAGACGCTTTATATTTTCGATGAAAAATATGAGTTTGAGATTGGTAAAGCAGTTAAATTAATAAGTGGTGGGGATTTAACTATAATTGCTACGGGCACGATGGTACATGAGGCAATGGATGCAGCGAAGATGTTAGCGGAAGAGAATATCCGCGCTTGTGTGCTCAATATACACACGATAAAGCCCATAGATAAGGAATGTATTATTAAAGTAGCGAAAGAAACTGGTGCAATTGTTACAGTTGAAGAGCACAGTATTTATGGCGGATTAGGTGGAGCAGTTGCTGAGATATTGGCAGAAAAATACCCAGTTCCAATGAAGATAATGGGTGTAAATGACGAATTTGGCGAATCTGGTGAATATGATGAATTATTAGAAAAATATGGTTTGACAGCAAGGAATATCGTGAAATCAGCAAAAGAATTATTGGAGATGAGAAGATGAAAATTTTTATTGATACTGCTAATGTAGAAGAAATAAAGAAAGCAAACGAATGGGGAGTTATCGATGGGGTAACTACAAATCCGTCACTGGTTGCAAAAGAAGGTAGAGAGTTTAAAGAACTTGTTCGGGAAATCGTAAATATAGTTGATGGACACATAAGTGTGGAAGCAATCAGTACGAATGCAGAAGGAATGGTTAAAGAAGCTGTTGCGCTGTCTGAATGGTCGCAAAACATTGTAGTGAAAATACCGATGATTCCTGAGGGGCTAAGAGCTGTTAAAATACTAAATGCCAAGAGTGTTAAGACCAATGTAACATTGGTTTTCTCGGTTAATCAAGCGTTATTAGCTGCTAAGGCAGGTGCAACTTATGTCAGTCCTTTTATTGGAAGATTGGATGATATCGGTCATGAGGGTATGCAAATTGTGCGTGACATGGTAGAAATATTTAATACATATAATTTTAAAACTGAAGTAATAGTAGCGAGCATCAGGCATCCACTGCATGTAATAGAAGCAGCTAAAGCAGGTGCACATGTTGCCACAGTTCCCTTTAAGGTCATTGAAAAGATGTTTAAACACCCATTAACAGATATAGGATTAGAAAGGTTTTTGGAAGATTGGGAGAAAATACCAAAGTGAAAATGAGGATTTTTTCTGCCCAACCATACTATTTTCCTTTTGGCCGCGATTTAAATTCTGCATTGGTTGAAATGGGTCATGATTTGGTCATCAAGTCTGATGAGTGGAGTGGGCCTGCTTTTAATTCCAAAAGAAAAGAGCGAAAGGAATACTATGAAAGGTTGAAAAAGGAAAAAACAGGGGTAAATAAGAGGTGGATTAAAGAGGTTGAAAAAGCTCATGAAAAGAAAAAAGTGGATTTATTTGTGTCTGCAACTGATATGTTAATTACATACCCAGAAACGATTGAAAAAATCAAGAGACTTGGAATTCCTACGTTAAATATTGCACATGATGATATACCTGAAAGTGTTTTTTTTGAGCAATGTAAGGACCTTGCATTGGCTTTTGATTACAATTGGACTTTCCAGATGGAGGCAATCAAAAGTTATAAAAAAATCGGGGCGAAGGTTATTTATGTACCCGTTGGCGCGAATCCACATTTATTTAAGCCATACAATTGTGAACGGGAGTTTGATGTAATCTTTATAGGAAGAAATAAGGGTTACCGGAGGAAGATATTAAAAACTATTGCGGACATGGGAATTGATATCCGCGTATGGGGTGATGGTTGGCGAAATATAGTAATGATAATAGGTCTCGACCTTTATGAGTTGAGGGCCTCGCAAGATAAAGTGCGGAAGTCATTAGATTTGTTTTGGTCAGAACTAGTTTGGCACATCAGGCATTTTGGTAAGATAAAAAAGATATTTGGCACTTATTTATCTGTTGATGAAATGATAAAAATGTATAGTCGAAGCAATATAACTCTTAATTTTTCAGGATACTTTGAACCTGAACAGAATTAGATGTGCCACCTACACATCATCGAATGCGCGCTAAAAATCCATTCTTATACAATATTGGTGCTATTAGACTCATTATTTGCGATATTTTTCAACGGTGAAGTTTATATATGTGTAGGTGTCAT
>JAPWVK010000108.1 GCA_029241965.1 Candidatus Methanophagales archaeon | reverse complement strand
TCAACAAAAGAAGGTAATGCAGTCGTTCTTTTATCTTCCCCTCCTTCTCACTTTTGTATCGCTTTTCTAACTCTTTTAAATCAATATTTTTTAACTCCATAAAATCATGTTATTGTCCTATTATTTATAGCCTACACTATAGGATATATTAACTTTACGTACCGCTGACCTTTGTTATCCCAGAACTTTATTCCCTCCTCCCAAAACTTTGAAAGGTACAGCTTCTGGAACAGGAATAATCGTAGCCAATGCACTCGCCTTATCACTTCTCACACTTAATGAAAAATTACGCAATAGATTCTGGCTAAATTCCTCTATTGGTCTCTTGTTTCTTTCATAGGTCTCCTTTGGGTTTTCCGCATGAATTGATATACCAATTTCGTTTTCGTATATAACATCCAATTTCAGCTCATTTATAAGTTTTAAAGCGTCATTCCACATAGATTTCAGCTCTTCCGGGGATATATGTTCTTTTTCAAATGCTCTATAGAAAAAAACACTGCCCTGATTTTCTATTATTACTTCATCCACCTGCGAAGAAACTTGAATCTCAAGATTTCCAAAGATATGTTGGATTTTCCATTTTTCAACCTTCTCAATTTCTTCGCATATCCTTCCTAAATCTATTCTTTTTTCGTCCTTTGAGTAAAAGTTTAAACCCATTGTTAATTTGTTGTTACTCATTGTATTCACCTTTTTCCTTTTGGTCCCTCGTATCATTCGATTTGTACGCTTGTACTCTTTCTCCCATATCTTTCAATCCTTTATCCACTATATCCTCCAATGCTGATAACTCTTCTTCTTTTTCGCTTATTTTATAAAGCTCCTCCTCTATATTTTTGGCTTTATCACGAGCTTTCGTCTTTGGGGTTTCATAGGATATTTCTTCAATTTCTTTCTTAAAATAATCTATTCTCCATTGACCCACTTTTTGGAGTTGAAAAGTAATGGATTGTAATTCTTTGCTCTTCTCCTCCCACACCTTATGTGCTTCTTCCCATTCACTTTCATAATCCTCTTTTTCAGACATTTTATCTTTTCAAATTTTGAATTTGTTAATTAATTCATCTATTCCTCTTTTTACTGTTTCTATCCTCTTTACAGCTTCATCCTGATTCTCCCTTCTAAGATTTTCTCTGAGAATGCCAATCTCTTTCTTAATATCCTCTGGACACAATAAAATAAACTTTTTGTTGGTGTCAATCAAATGTTTCAAGTTAGCACTATTTCCATTGCTAACTTCATTTTGATTAATTATTTCCTCTGCAATCTCTTGAAAAGGTGCGTAAACGTTTTCAAAAACCTTTTCAAACATCTCTACTCTTTTTCTTTCCATTTCTGCTTTTTCATGACTTTTGATTAAAAAATGACCAGTAATTAGAGAGCCTACAATTGCGCCTATAACTGCAAGTATGCCACCAACCAACGTTTGAATAAGTGGAGTAAACTGGAATAGCATTTGTATCACTCCTTTTTTATTTTCAACTCTTTTTCTAACACCACTAAATCTTTTTCTTCTTTAAAAACGTCAATAAGCAGAGAGATTAGAGTCATGTCCTCTTTTTTCAAGCGCTGTTCCAAAGTTGGTCTTATGTCTGAGAAATCCCAAGAAATTCCCCATGGTTTCTCTACTTTTTGTAGGTACCGCAGTAGCTTATTCATCCATTCCATAAATTCATCGTGTTTGTTTTGCAGTGCTAATGATACTGCTACAAAAAATGATGGTAAAAATGTATATTCATCACTTTTGAATAAATCCACATTAGCCCTTGCTTTTTCAAAAGCTTCTCCATAGTTGCCTTTTATAATCAACAATTCAATTAAAGAAGCAATTCCACTCTCATATTTGGGATCTGACTTAATAGCTTTCTCAAAGCATCTTTTTGCTTCTTCGTAGCTTTTCATTTTGACATAAGATGTTCCGATAATAACCCATACAACAGGGTTATTTTCCTCCAGTTCGGTTGCCTTCCCAAAGCACTCTTTAGCTTCTTTGTAGTCCTCCAGATGGCGATAAGTTATTCCGAGACCAATCCATGCATCAACATTTTCTTTATCTATCGCAATTACTTTTTTGTATGATCTAATGGCGTCATTGTACTCTTTCAGATTTCGTTGTGCTAATCCAAGATTAAACCATGCCCCTGTATTATTCTTATCCAGTTCGGTTGCTTTCTCAAAACACTCTTGAGCCTCTGGAACCGCCAACCAAATCGTTCTGATTTGCCTTTATTCCTGCAATTTCTTCGCTTTTGCTCTAAAAATTTGTTTACCGCCGTGTCAACCTAATCCAAGCGTATTCTACGGAAAGCAGTAGGCGATCTCATGAGGTCTGTTCTACCCACATGATACGCAGTTATTGCGGTTAGATGTGTCGTTATTCCTGTGATGAACATGTACAGCTCCGCCTCTATTGCACCCCTATTAGACATTTCATCCCTTTGATAGCCACATTTGTCTCTGCCGAAGCTCCTTTCGCATTCGCTCCTTCTATCCGCTATTCTTTCCAGAAAAGAGGGATCGTTTACTGATATATACTCAGGTCGGAAACACTTCCCCTTTTCCGTTTTGACCAACTCACGATTCCCAAAATCCCTTGCCTGTATGTATGCATAGATGCCCTTTCTAATGGAGTATTCATTGTTCGCTGCACTGTCCATTCC
>JAPWVK010000107.1 GCA_029241965.1 Candidatus Methanophagales archaeon | reverse complement strand
AATGCGAGAACACAACAAAAAACATGCACCCTTATCTTCTGGTCCGTCCAGTGGTACACGGGCTCTAGGCTGATCATTATTGGGCTCTTCATCCTTTTGAAGTCATCTTCTATCTTAGCTTTACCCCGATAAACCCGTATTATCTGCGCGGTACGCCATTCATGATTATTCGTGAACAGAATCGTTTTTCCAAACGATTTAAGCTTCTCGTTGTAGACGGTTCTATTCACCGCGTAATCAAGCGTTATGTTACCCCCTTCTTCGCCGACCACAACATCGAAAAGCCCATCAGGAGCTTTTGCCTGTATCTTTTCCGCTTTCTTCTCAATCGCCGACTTGGTTCTGTATCTTTGCCGTCCTATGTTCGATTCGAGCTCCTCAAACTCCTTTTTCCTCTTCTCAATACCCTTTATGAAGGTTTTCAGGTTCCTATTATAAAGTTTCTGCTCGTAAGTTACAACAACGGTCCTTTCCGCACCCAAAGCTTCTTCTCGCGTGCGATAAGCGTATGTATCATCCTTTCTCTTATTCTCCTCTCCGTTTTCCATCGGAACCAACGGGAAATTCTCCAGCGCTATTTCCAGAAAATGCTTGTAGTCATAGGGCTTGAGCGATCCAACGAAATGATACGGAGTGTCGTCAAGTAGTTCCATGCTAGTTTTGGAGTTATTTCCTTTGTCAAAGACTATCGTGACTTTATCTACGTTTTTGGAGAACATTACTAACCGGTCTGCGAGTTTACTGATGATCCCGGGGAATTTCTTCGCGTCATGTCTGTTCCCTTCATAGGTCTGGTGCATAAGCGGGATTCCATCTTCCTTTGTGACAAGCAGAGTGAGATTAATCTGGTTCAAATCGAAGCGTTTAGCCTTGCTTTTACCCTTTTTTGGTAGTTCGTTGCCCTCGTGTTCATGGATAAAGGTGTAGAAATTGGTGATGTCATACAGCAGGCACTCGGTATTGAGGTCGTATAGCTCTATAATCCGGGAACTGAGCTCTTTTTCAATCCGCTCAATCGCTTCTTCGCTTAGATATTCCATGTGTTCCAAAAAAGCATGACTCGTGAGTTTTTCCGGCGGAATCCTCAAAATGAAGGGGAGAATGGTTCTTTCATACCACCTTCTTATTCCTCTTTTGCTTCTTGGATATAAGGCCCTATTCAAGGTAATAATGTGAAGATATTCTCCGACAGAGAAGCCCTGCTCCCTTTTCTTTGTGTGTCTGTTGATTGTCGCGATTAGCTTTATCTCCTCTGCTATCTGGTGTAGCGCCAGCGGTGCAGCGTACTGGTACCTGTGGTGATATTAGGTTTCTTCTTTATCCATGCCGATTAGTATTTTGAATAATTTCTCAGCAGAGCCTACGTATTTAACAATGGACGTCTTAGGAACTCCATTCACTCGATGCGTCTCGGCGATGGAAAGATAGGTCTTCCCCGCCACCTTTTTCTTGACGAAATGCATAAATTACTTTAGTCATTACATGCTTATAAACTTTTCTATTTTTTTGCTTAGAAATGGATAAATTGGGATTTACACGAATTTTATTGCACCTCGTTCAAGCACAATTTTTAGTCAGTACATTTGGGTATGAATGAAATATAAGATATTGCCTCATGTGGCTTATTTCCGTTAAAAAATGGCGGATAACTCCATCAAATGGAAAATCATTTAAGTGATAAATTACTATCTCCAAAAGTCAAGAATTAACTCTTCTCCGAAAAAGAAAAGGAAGGAGATAGGGGGTGATGTTACGTTTACCCCCTCGCTTCCCCGAGTTTTTAATTTTCTTAGCGGGTCGTATCTATCCTCTCTTTCTTCTCTTCACTACATACACAAACGCACCAGCTATGGCTGCTATGACACCGAGTCCGGGAATTGACGGTGTTTTTCCTGTAGGTGCCGATACCGGTCTCGATGCCGGTGCCGCTGTAGTTTCAGGTTCTGGCATAATGCCAAGCTCAACCAGAGGATTTGCGCCTACTGCCATCCACTTGGCATTCATCACTTTAACCGAGCCCTGATTTCCCGGATTTTTTACCATCAACTCGGAGATATATTCTTCCGGCTCATGATCCATGAGCATTACATCCGACCTGAGCCGGACCCACCACCATTTGTGGCTGTCAAAACCTTTGAGATCCTTTCTGGCAAATCCACAGTCAGAGCAGACCTTCTCCCAGTCCCAGCCAAGAACTATTGCTTTTGCCTCACCCGTCTCACCCATTTTTATGTATATCCCTGCTATGTTCTGGTACTTTGAAGCAAGTTTTTCGCTGACACTGTTCGGGACATACATTACAGCCATACCTCTCTTTCCCACAGTGCAGTCAAATACCTGCTGAAAAGCATCGTCCTTACACCATGGGGGAACGGCCCAAACAACCCACTGCTCGCCTTCTTCCAGTGGATAGTTTTCTCTTAGGTATTGTGTCATAAAGTAACCACTGGTGAGCCCGGGACAAATATGATTGTGGAGTTCCGCACTCCGTAAGAATTCATTGCTTATCCCCTTGCTCCAGACGGCGCTTATGGTGACAATGCTGAACTCATTTCCGCCAAACGTTTTATTATCAAAATTGTGATTCCATGCCTTTGCCCCTTCCTCGGTGATAAGCTTGTCCGGGTCTATATTCTCCATGGAAATCTTCGAGAATAAAGCATCTGCACCGACCTCCATGAACTCTGAAAGATCAACTGTCCCTGCAGCTTCCTTGTCTAACCATGACTTAAGGTTGCCCTTGTTCACCTCAAGGTAGATGCAATCGCCTGTCTCTTTGTCAAAGAAAGCAAACCAAAGCGGTTTATCACACCCTCTATGCACATTCACCAAATTCCCCTTACCTCGTGAGACGCCGGCGATCATCATCACACCGTTAAGGGCTCCTTCTGAGCTATACTTGCCGATGTTAGCAATATATCCTGCGTCGGTAAGTGCCAGAACGTTGGGGTCGCCTTTGCTAAATCCTAACTCATCCATCGCATTTTTCGCTGCTTTGTACCCTACTAAATCCATCACTGATAGTTTCTCATCTCCTACGAAGTCAACTACCGGCTTTAACCCAGGATAATCGCTGACAATGCTCCCTTGTGCCGAACCCGTTACAGCAAATACACTACACAAGAATATTACTAAGACCACAACAACTGCTTTTCTTTTCATCATCTTTTTCACCCCCTATTTTTTAATACTTGATTTCATAATATAAATATTTGTTGCTATTTAAATGCTTTTGGTATTATTTCATCTTTATGCCATTTTTAAGAAATTGCTACTTACAGGCTATAAGTATATAAAGCTTTTGACGGGTTATGATTGGGTAAAGCTACTTAGATTGCGAGTTATTCGAGTAACGGGATAAGGTAGCCTATAAAACTCGTAATGTCAAGTTACATAGGAAACAATTTTTACAACATGCGGAGGGGACTGTCGATTTTTCCAGTAAAATCTCTATATCCTCAAGTTTTACCGCAGAGTGCGCGGAGAACGCAGAGTCATCATAAAAACAAAACTTGGATTGGAGCGTTCTTAAACTCTGAGCCCTCGGTAATCTCCGTGGTGACAAATCGCAGGGTTTTTAGACTGTGCCCATGCAAAAAGAGGATGACTTTCGTGCCGTAATAATAATAGCACAAAAGTATTTTTACACTGTCTGAACTCTTGAAGAAGAAGAGTGATGCACTCGATGATAAGGAAATTCAGAAGGTCAGATTTGGAAACGATTGAGAAGATAGAGGATAAAGCATTCCCTAAACTGCCTTATAACCGATTTACGTTCTTGTATTACGCATCCGCATATCCCGATAATTTCTTGGTATATTTAGAAGAGGCTAAAATCGCAGGTTATATCATCTATTATCCTGCGGGGCATGTAGTGTCTATCGCAGTGCATCCGGCGTATAGAAGAAGAGGGATAGGAACCAGGCTGGTAGATACGGTATTGGAAAGAACGGGCGGGTATGCTGTGGTGGAAGTGCGAGAAAGTAACGAAGCGGCACGTAAGTTTTATACGCATTTGGGCTTCTATATGTACAAGGTGATACCAGCGTATTATGGCGATGAAGATGCGCTTGTGTTGGTTTGTAGAGGTTCGGAGACGAAGTGGTGCTGAAAAGCAAAAATCGGAGTGCCGAGATAACTGCATAATATCCAGTTGGTGAAAATCCAACCTGAGGAAAGGTTAGCCGCCAGCTCAGAACTGAACCTTGCGTCCAGCCTGGTAACAGGCTGTGGTGAAGCCAGGGGGATGGGATACTGGGCCGCAACGCAAGTGAAGGGATTGAGCCCCGAAATATTTATCATCCCGGAGGCCGACGTTGTCCTTTTGACGGAAGGCAGTACTCTCATCGCCGATAGCCCTATTGGGACATGGCAAGGCGATGCGAGCCCGGCTGGGTCTGAGACCGTGGCACGGTATCAAATGGATATTATGGGAACTCGGGATACCCAGAGTGTTCTCCTTACTGGAGTATGTGCTCTCAAGCCTATAAACGGTAAGATAGCACAGACGACACTCTGGGAGTCGGACCAGTTCATAGTACCGGTGAAGCAGGGTAATGCCTGTAGAGGGAAGGGACTGGCAGGAGCGCGATGGTCCGGCAGGGACACACCCTCCATACTCAGAGATGGGCAAGGGGTGTCAACAAAACTGTGGTCCATAACTCTACGAGAACGTAGAGGATGTACTCCTGAAGAGCCGGATGAGGGAAAACTTCAAGTCCGGTTCTGTGAGGGGGCTCATAGCAACCTTGGGGCTATTACCTCAAAAAAAGGTGTGCTATGGGCTCTACTCGACAAGGCTTTGTTAGATGGAAAAGTACGTTCGTATTATAATCTATCGCAGGCTGTTGGAACAAATTATGACACGGTGAAGAAGAATTGTAGATTCTTAGAGCTTTTGAATTTCGTTGAGATAAACAGAGTAGAAAAAGAAGAAAGTGCATTCGGTGTGGCGTCTTACAGAGTTAGAATCACAGAAGACGGCTTGAAAGCGGTGAAGAACATCCACAAGACGACAAAAACCTAAAAAGGATATAAAAACAAAAGCCTATATTAGAAGGAACTAAAAGATTTTATTTCATAGCAAGTAAGATATACTGTTCAATAGACGGAGATAGAGACATGGCACAGTTCAAGAGCGAAACGCAAAGAGCAAATTTCGTAAAGCAGGAAGAAGAAATATTGGAGCAGTGGGACAGAGAGAAGACGTTTGAGCGCAGCGTGGACAGTAGAAAAGGTGGTGAGCAGTTCATCTTCGTTGAGGGACCTCCCACAGCAAATGGGCTTCCTCATCCGGGGCATGTTCTCACACGGGTAGTGAAAGACCTCGTGCTGCGATACAAGACGATGCGTGGTTTTTATGTAAAAAGAAAAGCGGGTTGGGACACGCATGGTCTGCCGGTGGAGATAGAAGTAGAGAAGAACCTAGGGATAAAAACCAAAGGCGAGATAGAGGCTTATGGAATTGAGAAATTCAACAAAAAATGCAAAGATTCGGTATTCAGATACGAGAAAGAATGGGTGACTGCCACGAAACGAGTGGGATTCTGGGTGGACATGGATTCACCGTACATAACTTTTGATACTAACTATGTAGAATCGGTCTGGTGGTCGTTAAAGGAGATATGGAAGAAGGGTTTGCTTTATAAAGGGCATAAAGTCGTGCCGTTCTGCCCGAGATGTGAGACCACGCTGAGCAGCCATGAAGTCGCACAGGACTATCGAGATGTGGAAGACCCCTCGGTATATGTAAAGTTCAAATTGAAGCAAGACGAGGAGCTGTACCTGTTAGCATGGACAACCACGCCCTGGACTCTGCTGGGCAATATCGCACTTGCGGTTCATCCGTCAAACACGTACGTAAAAGTAAAACTAAAAGACGGCGCAAAAGGCGAGATTTTGATACTTGCGGAAGCGCGCTTGGATGCTTTAGATGATGAATACGAGATATTAGAAAGATTTAAGGGTAAAGATTTAGAGGATCGGGAATATGAACGGCTATTTGAGTATGCAAAGGTAGAGGGCGGCGAGGCGCATAAAGTAATCACCGCGGAGTTCGTTACGCTGGACGAAGGCACGGGTATCGTTCACATAGCACCGGCGTTTGGCGAAGTGGATTATGAAGTCTGCCGAGAGAAGAAGCTGGGGTTCTCACAGCCCGTGAATAGCGAAGGTCATTTCACGGACGAAGTGCCACCACTGGAAGGCATGTTCGTAAAGGATGCGGATAGGCAGATAATAGAAATGATGGAGCAGCGTGGTGTCTTATATAAAGAAAGCAAATATTTGCACTCGTATCCGTTCTGCTGGCGTTGTGGTTCGCCCTTGTTGTATTATGCGCGCGAATCGTGGTTCATCGCAATGAAATCGCTGCGTGATAATCTGCTTGCAAATAACGAAAAGATAAACTGGTATCCCGCACATTTGAAACACGGTAGATTTGGTAACTTCTTAGATGGTATTGAGGACTGGGCACTAAGCCGAGAGCGATTCTGGGGCACGCCATTGAATATATGGCTATGCACCGAATGCGGAAAAGATTTTTGTGTCGGCAGCATAGAAGAGCTGAAGGAACGGGCAACGAATACTGTCTCCAGCGACCCGCACCGACCTTACATAGACGAAGTGGTGCTGCGTTGTGAAGACTGTGGCGGTGAGATGAGAAGGGTAAAGGACGTGATAGATTGCTGGTATGATTCTGGGTCTGCTCCTTTTGCACAGTGGCACTACCCGTTTGAGACTGACAAGTTCAAGCAGAACTTCCCCGCGGATTTCATCACCGAGGCGATAGACCAGACTCGTGGTTGGTTCTACTCGCTGCTTGCGGTCTCAACCGCTATTTTTGACGAGCCGCCGTATTTAAACGTACTCTCGTTGGGACATATTTTAGACGAGAACGGCGTGAAGATGAGTAAGAGCAAGGGTAACGTGGTTGATATTACTTCTATATTCGATAACGAAGGCGCAGATGCTTTGAGATGGTATTTCTTCACTGCGGGTCCTCTTTCTGATGATGTACGGTTCTCGGAGCAGGGTATAGTAGAGAAGCAGAAGAAGTTCTTGAATACGTTCTGGAACTCTTACTTCTTCTTCGTTACTTATGCTGCCATAGACGAGTTCAATCCGAAAGCTAAGGAAATTCCGGTAGAGAAGAGGAATGCGATGGATAGATGGATCATATCGCGGTGGAACACACTCACGAATGAAGTAATAGCAGCAATTGAACGGTTTGAGATTCACGTAGCCGCGCGTAAGATAGAAGATTTTGTGGTTAACGACCTGAGCAACTGGTACATACGGCGGTCGAGGAGGCGGTTCTGGATTCAGGAGGAGAACTTTGATAAGGACTGTGCGTACTTAACGTTGTATGAGGTTCTTGTATCGCTGTGCAAATTATTGGCGCCTTTCGTGCCGTTCCTGACTGAGCATATCTATCAGAATCTCGTAATGTCCGAAGACAAGCATGAAAGCGTGCACCTTTGCGACTATCCTTCCACGGATGAAACGCTTATAGATGCGGAACTGGAAGATTCAATGCTCTTAGTTTCTAAATTGGTAGAGGCAGGTAGGCGAGCGAGGTCAGATGCCGGGATAAAGATAAGGCAGCCGTTAAAGGACGTTGTAGTCGTTTGTAGTGCGGAAAAACAAGATAAAGTGGCGAGTTTAGCGGTGATAATAAAGGATGAGTTGAATGTTCGCGAACTGAAATTAGAGGATGCTAAGGGCGAGTTTGCCGCGGCGGAAGAATATAAACAGATAGAAGTGGATGAAGATACCGCTTTATTCTTGAACACCGGGTTGGATAAAGAGCTAATAGAAGAAGGGATAGTTAGAGACATTGTTAGAAGAATCCAGGGAATGAGGAAGGACATAGACCTGGAATACACAGCGAAGATAAGTATTATGTACGAGGGTGACGAGGCGGTAAAAGAGGCGATAAACAATTTTACAGATTATATTTGTGGTGAGACCCTTGCGGTGGAGCTCAAAGAAGGAATACCATCGGCTGAGAGTGATCAGATTTACGTGAAGAACTGGAAGATAGACAAAAAAGAGGTACATCTGGCGATAGAGGCAGCGTAAGCTCTGTAATTCGTTTAATTCGTGATGCTATTAGCTAACCGCCGATTAAGAAGGAGGCGGTTGCCCGCCCCTCCTCATCTCAGAACGGTACGTGAGACTTTCACCTCATACCGCTCAAGCATCTCATAACCTTTTCAGTATCGGGCAGCAGTTCCGAAAGTTAAAGTAGTCTT
>JAPWVK010000106.1 GCA_029241965.1 Candidatus Methanophagales archaeon | reverse complement strand
GGGGTTATACAGAATTCAGAGGTGTACAAATTCCAAATGCATATCTATTATCAATAATAGCTGAAATGAATGGGTGGATTTTAGAAATAGCCTACGAGATGGAAGTGCCTGTAAAAATACTCCCTACTAGTCGGGACCCATTAACTGGAAAATTCACTAGTAAAAAAGGCGGTAATTATTCTGAAAGATATGAAAAGGAGTATATCTTAGTATTCAGAGTGGGTTCAAGTTGAAAATAGGGGTAGTTATAAATGAGTATTAAAAACATTGAAGATGTTGGTAAAAAAGTTGGGAGTATTCCTGTAAGTATTAGTTATAGAATAATCGAGTTATTTTCAGCAGGACTCTATTCAAGCCCAAACAAGGCATTTGAAGAATTAGTATGCAATTCTTACGATGCTTTTGCAGATAAAGTCGCTGTATTCGTGCCAAGTGATAAAACAACCGAAGATGCCATATTATGGGTCTGCGATAACGGAGGAAGTATGGATGATGCTGGCTTAAAATTACTATGGAGAATAGGTGAGACTACTAAAAGAGATGCAAGTTATGAAGAAAAGGATAGGCTCCCAATTGGAAAATTTGGGATAGGGAAATTAGCAACATACATCCTGGCTAGAAAACTAACACATATATGTAAGTCTAACGGGGAGTTCAAAATCGTTACTATGGATTACGATAGGATAAATCGAGAATCAAATAAACCAACAGAAATTAACCTAGACGAAAGAAAATTGACTGAAGCTGAAGTTATTGGAATACTAAAGCCCCTCACCGAAGTAAATGGGAAGAGATTATTGGATTTTGATTTGTGGGGGGAGAATGCAGAAGAAACTTGGACCTTTGCTATAATGTCTAATTTGAAACCTAAAGCTGAAAAAATTCAAGATGGTAGGTTAAAATGGATTCTCAGTACTGCTTTACCTCTTAATCCAGGATTTAATTTATTATTAAATGGTAATCAGATAGAGCCAAGTAAGATATCTATTGAACCTTTAAAAACATGGGTTATTGGGGAAGATGATGAAACTGTAAAGAAATTTGACTATACCGGATCAACTTACAAAGATAATCCTTGTGTGAATCTTCCTAACATTAGTAACATTCATGGAAAATTTGAACTGTATAGAGACTCTCTTTTATCTGGGAAATCGAAAGAATTGGGAAGAAGCCATGGTATTTTTATTATGGTTCGTGGTAGGCTCGTGAACTTGGATGACCCCCTATTTAGTATGCCTGCTATGAGCCACGGAGTGTTTAATAGGATTCGAATTACTATACATGCAGATGTTTTGGATGCTTATTTGACTTCTACGAGAGAGTCAATTAAAGAATCTGAGCAACAGAAAGATTTACAGAAATATATTCAAAGAAAATTCGAAGAAGTAAAGGCATATTATTTTAATTTAATAGAGAAAGAAGGAAAAGAGAGAACAGCATCGTATAAAATAACCCATACATCCACAAGTTTATCTAGAAGACCTCTTCTTGTAGTAGCAAAAAAGTTTTTCAAAAAAGAGATTGACGACTTATATCTTACAAGAATCCCCAAAGATTTCAGTGAAGAGGAGCAATTAGAATTTATTTCGAGATTAGAAGAGGATTTAGTAAGTGAAGAGGGAATAATAAAGGATGTTACCTGGGAGGCCCTTAGCCCCGAAGATCCAATTGCACAACTCGAATTGGAAAGTGGAATCGCTAAAATAAATCTGTTACACCCTTTCTTTGTGAATTTTTCTGAACTTCGATCAACTCTACCATTCCAACTTATAGCAACTACCGAAATTCTCACTGAAGCATTTTTAATAGAAAGCGGAATCAATCAGGAAACTGTTAAAGCAATCATGGAACGCAGAGATGAACTTCTTAGAGAAGTGACCTACAGCGATAAACCAAACGCCCCCTTTGTAGCACAAATGATTCAATCCACATTATCTGATCCATCAGGATTAGAAGAGGCTGTGTTATATGCATTCAGAAGTCTAGGTTTTGATGCAAATCCTATAGGCATGACTGGCACTCCTGATGGAAAAGCATCTGCAATAGTAAGAGATAAGGAAGGAAGACGCTCAGATTATTCACTAGTTTATGAGGCAAAAAGCACAGGAAAAGCTAAGATAAAGGCAGAAACAGCGAAAATATCAGCGAGTGTAAGACATAGGAAGGACTATGATGCTGATTATTCTGTAGTAGTTTCCGTTGATTTTGAGGGGGCTGATAAACCAGAATCAGCGATTTCAAAAGAAGCTAAAGAACATAAAGTGTGTTGTATTAGAGCTAAGGACCTTTCATTATTATTGCTCTTAGCTGCACCCAAGCAAGTAAATTTTCTTGATTTAAAGGATTTTTTTGAAAAATGCCATACTGTTATTGAAACTTCAAATTGGATAAAAAATCTTAAGGATAGGCAGATTCAAAAGCAACCAATAAAAGAATTATTAGAAACAACATATAAGCTCATGGTAGATGACGATGAACCTCCACATATCAATGCGATTCGGGTAAGTAATGATACATTAAACAAATATAGTGTCGCTGATTTAACAAGTTTAATAAAAAGTTTAGAGAACCTTGTAAGCCGTATGATTTCAATAAATAGAGAGGGTATAGTAAGTATCCAGTCACGCCCTGAAAAGATAATGGAATGCATAAATAAAGTATTAGAAAGCGATATTCCTCCTGAGTTCGCAGAAGCTTATCTGAAAGCATTTGAAGTGGAGTAGACATCTCATACACCACTTATTTCAGCCCAGCTCTTGCATAGTAGACGGATTTGTCCTATATCAATACACTCCAGCCGCTTTCCGAGGAAAACTTATATAGTCCCAAACCCAATTTAGATAACAAAACTTTCATGACCCGCAGAGACGCCCCCGAGCATATGTATTTCCCTACCAAATAAGTAAACAAAATGAAAACCCCAAAAATATATGATGGCTATCCCGTAGGGCTTATTCTTCTTGCCAACATCCTAATACTCGCAGTTTATGTGGCAAGCGCATATATATTGTTTGCGTTAAGCATAATTACTGGATTTTTATATGTAGCGTATCTCGTTCTTCTGGAACTCTATTTTTTAAAGGAAGGTTGTATTCATTGTTGTTATTACGGTAATTTATGTGCCTTTGGTAAAGGCGCGGTAGCCGCACTGTTTTTCAAGGAAGGGGATCCTGAAAAATTCTGTGAACGGGAGCTTGGTTTTAAAGATTTCATTCCACAAGTTCTTGTAGTTCTAATTCCATTAATTGTGGGAATAGCCCTTCTCATTTCAAGAGGTTTTAATCTTCTAATCTTTATTGCTATGATTTATCCTGTCTTTTCATGGCTTGCTGTAAACCCAATTCTTTATGGAAAACTCGCGTGCATACATTGCAAGCAAGGCAGTATCTGCTGTCCCGCCTTTAAGTTCTTTACAAAAGGGGGTACTAACGATGAATAAGGAAGTTGAAAAGGATATAGGTAATTGTTTAGCTAACCACAAGATTACACAGATTTTTACGAGAATAGAAGGGCAGTAACCAGATTTTAGTACACCATATGCCACATTATCCCACATTAATCCCAATTTCTTGTGTTAATCTTGTGGAATCTCGTGGTTTAAAAAATGCGCTATACAAATACGAATATAGAAAAGCAAAAATCACCGCACCACATGAACCGAAGTGGCTTTAAATGACACGTAGATTTCAGCCCCTATTCGCAGCCCAAGCCGTTCACGCGATTGCTTTGTGATAAGCGCAACAATCGAATTATCCATTCTTACACGTGTTAACGGGCCCATATCGTCTACTCCCTCTATTATCCCTTTTAGTGAGTTTCTCGCGCTGCTCTCTTCCCTGCTCACGGACAAAATTATATCTTCAGGTCGTATGAACGCTTTCACCTTACCCTCGCTATAAGAAGAAACTGCGAATATACTTGCACCAGTATCCAATTCTATCTCGACAACGCCGCTTTTATTATCCCTGACCGTCCCGCTCAGTATGTTCTCCACACCCACGAAATCCGCTATAGCCTCGTCCAAAGGTTTGTTGAATATCTCGAAAGGCGTGCCTATCTGCATTATCCGCCCGTTCATCATCACCGCTACTCTATCTGCCAACACCATCGCTTCTGTCTGGTCATGCGTTACGTGAACCATTGTAATACCCAAATCCTCTTTTACCCGCTTCAGCTCTTCTCTCAGATAATCTCGCGTTCGGCGATCTAAAGCAGCTAACGGCTCGTCCAGTAGCAATAGCGACGGCTCAACGGCAATCGCTCTGGCAATCGCAACTTTCTGCTGCTCCCCGCCGCTTAGTGTAGAGGGATACCGGTGCGCAAGATGCGATATGCCCAGCCAATCTATAATTTGCTCTGTTCTCTCCCTGTTCGCGACAGGAGATGCGGACTTTTTCAACTTCAGACCAAATTCTATGTTCTCTTCGACAGTAAAATGGGGGAACAGGGAATAATCCTGATATATAAATCCAACCCGCCTCCGCTCTGGTGCAAGATACGTTACGTCTTGCCCTTCAATCCACACATCGCCACGGTCAGGAATGTGAAACCCCGCGATTGTCTCAAGAAGCAGTGTCTTGCCCGCACCAGTAGGACCTAAAATAACGAAATATTCGCCCTGCTTTATCTCTAAATTTATGTCTTTTAGCGAGAATTCTTTCCAGTCTTTGTATAGATTGCTGATTCTTATCATTTCTAGTTGCGAGGTTTTAATAAGCTTTTTATGCCGGGAGCGGGGCTCGAACCCGCGACTTCCAGATTATGAGTCTGGCGCCCTAACCTACTAGGCCACCCCGGCTTTCGTATTTTCTCCTCTCAACTCCTTGCGCAGGTCACCGATAGGCGCAATTCGCTCTGCAACGGCATCGTGCTGATGTATGCTCTCCTCGTTTATCTGCTTTATGTTGATGATAGAATCGTCCGGTAGCTCGGTAAATGTTTCTACCACCCGCTTTGCCATCTCTCTAACACAATCCTCAACGAACATTGGCTTTTTGTGCCCAAGTTCCACCACTTTCGACTCATCCGGGCGTTTCAATATTTCATACGTTTTTGCACTCATTGATTGCTCTATTATGTTTATTATCCGCCCCATGGGGATATTAACATCGTCTTCTACCTCTATGGATATTATACCTGTACCCCTCTGATTATGTGTTGCCATGGGAATAGAATGCAAAAAAACGTCTGCTTTCTTCCCTGTTATGTTTAACCTCGCCAATTCCTCTGCCACTTTATCCCGCATTAACTCCTGTGCGCAGGGACATGTGGTCATTCCTATAATCTTTGCACCTATTACTTTTTTAATTCGTATATCGCTTTTTTTGCCCTTCAATGATGTGCGAAAAGCTCTTGCCTCTGCAAAGATAATTGCAGGCTCCTGACAGGAAATTTTCATTACCGGCGTTTTACGCTTTAACATATACACGCTCTCCATGCCCACCTCGGCGGTAGAAGCGTATTCGTGAAGAAGAAGTACCCGCTTTGCTACTTCACAGCATAACTCTTCCACTTCGTATATCGGTGCACTAACCGCTTCTTCCAGCACTTCATACATAGCCTCAAAATTCCGCGATAAATTCGCGCCTTTTATGTCACGTGGCAGGTCCACGAAGATGTGGAAGTCCGATATGAGAATAACAGGCCTTTTCCCACCTGTTCTTGCTACCTCTACCAACTTCTTCACGTTTCTTACACCCACTCTCGTTAGGTTTATCTTTATGTCAGGACTGCTTGCTTGCACATCCGGCAGGGGTATCGTCATGGTTCTTATTATTCACCTTAACCTGTTAAACCTTTCCTATTAAAGTTAAAAATAGAAAAATTTATATATTATCCCGCATCCACGTATGTTAAAGGAGGTTTTATAAAAAGAAATAAAATGATTGCGCAAGAGCAAAAGCCAATGGAAGAGATTCTGGGTTACCTCGAAGGCAAGAAGAACATAGTGGTCGTGGGCTGCGGAGGCTGTGCTACGTTCTATCATACTGGTGACAAGAAAGCGGTAGCTGAGATGGCAGATAAACTAACGAAAGAAGGGAAGGACGTTACCAAGATCAGCATGCCGTTGGGTATGCAAGCCTGTGAGACAGAGAAAATTTCGATATTTCTGCAAAAAAAGAAAGATAAAGTTGAGAACTGCGATGCGATACTGGTGATGAGTTGTGGTGATGGTGTGCAAGTGATAACCGAGTATACAGATGAAGAGATGGGCATTGCGAAGAATGTCTATCCCGCAAATGATGCACTGGGACTCGTGGGTGGTGGACCGAACCAGCTCAAGGAGACCTGCCAGTCATGTGGAATGTGTGAACTGGGCAAAACAGCGGGTATCTGTCCGTTGACTGCGTGCGGCAAGGGATTGATGAACGGTCCATGCGGTGGTGTGCGAGAGGGCGATAAGTGTGAGATAGACGAGGAAAAGGACTGCGCCTGGGTAAAGATATACAAGCGGATGGAGAGACTTGGTGAACTCGACGACTTCGTAGAAATGAACGACCCGCACGAATGGGGTAAAATGAAGCGGCCACGGCTGTTCGAGTTGAAAGAGCCTATGAGTATGATGGATATGATGGGCTCTATGATGAACCTTAACACCATCAGTGGATACATGTCTATGATGTTCGCTAAACCGCCGGAGCAGAAAGAGGAGAAGAAGGAGTGAGGAGTGAGATAGAATAAAATGGCAAAAGAAATTTATAGCCAGATGATGAAAGAGTTGAGCGAGGGGAAGTACGTCTTCACCGGCGAGTTAGAGCCAGAAAAAGCAGGGAATGTCGATGCACCGATAAAAGCAGCAAAAGAGATGCTGGGTTTAGTATGCGCTTGTAACGTAACGGACAACCCACAGAGTTTCGCTTATGTCAGCAGCCTGGCTGCAGCGTATAAAATACAGTTAGAGACGGGTATGGAGTGCGTGTACCAGCTCAGGTGTTCGGACAGAAACCGTATGGCGCTTTTATCCGACGTACTTGGTGCGGGTACCCTGGGACTAAAGAGTATCTTAGCGTTAGCAGGTGATCACGTAGCACTTGGCGACACGCCGGATGCGAAACCGGTATTCGATCTGGACTCAACCACGCTGATACACATGATACGAAAAATAGTGGACGAGGGCAAGGATCTTGGCGGTAATGATATAGAAGACCCGCCGAAACTGAATGTGGGTGGGGCGGCAGCACCCGGAGCGGCACATTTGGGGGCAGAAGTCGGCAAGGTGAAGAGAAAGATCAAGGTTGGTGTGGATTACATACAAACACAGGTCGTTTATTACCAGGATGTTCTGGACAAGTTCTTCAAGGAATTGGGGCCAACGGATGTCCCGATTTTGGTTGGAATATACCCCGCTAAGAGCTTCGGATCGGCGGATTTCTTCGATAAGTACGTAGCAGGCGTGGATGTCCCGCCGGATTATCTGGCGGCAATGAAGGAGACGAAAGCGATAAAGGACAAGGAGAAGAAGAGAGAGGAAGTAGACAGAATCAACTTGGAGTTCTTTACCGATTTCCTGGAGCATCTAAAAGGAACGCCGGCGGCTGGCTGCCACATGATGGCTGTAGGGTATCCCCGGATAGTTGGGCCTCTTAAGAAAGTAATGGATTGAGTAGGGAACATTTTTTTCCCTTCTTTATTTTTTATTCATGTAATGATTTTATCTTTGACTATCTTGACAAACATATTACAGAATAAAGTAGAATCAAAAATCAAGAGAAATGCTTTCTGAATATCTAAATAAGGTTGTGGAATACAAGAATCTAACCGCAAACGAAGCAGAAGCCGCGATGCAGGCGATAATGAGCGGCAAAGCGGAAAAAATACAGACCGCTGCTTTTTTAGCAGCTCTGAGAATGAAAGGTGAGACCGAAGAAGAAATAGCAGCGTTCGCAAAAGTCATGCGCAGTATGGCATTGCGAATAACACCAAAGGTGGCTAAGAGCGTGGACGTATGCGGTACGGGCGGCGATACGATAAAAACTTTCAACATCTCCACCACTGCCGCGTTCATCGCTGCTTGTGTGGTTCCAGTAGCAAAACACGGTAACCGATCGGTGACGTCAAAATGCGGTAGTGCAGATGTGATAGAGGAACTGGGTGCTAATTTAGCATTGTCCCCTGATAAGATAACGGAAAGTATTGAAAAAGTAGGTATCGGGTTCATGTTCGCGCCGGTGCACCATCAAGCGATGAAGAATGTAATAGAAGTGCGACAGAAGCTGGGCATGCGAACGGTTTTTAATGTTCTGGGTCCGCTGACGAATCCTGCGAATGCGACACATCAGCTCATCGGTGTTTACGATCCCGCACTTACTGAGAAGATAGCAAAGGTGCTGCGAATTTTAGGGCTGAAAAAGGCTTTGGTAGTACATGGCGAGCCGGGTCTGGATGAAGTTTCTATTTCCGGTAAGACGAAAATATCGCAATTGGAAAAAGGAGAGATAACGACTTATTTCATAAAACCTGATGATTTCGGTATGGATGTGGCATCGCCCGAAGAGATTGCAGGTAGCACACGGGAAGAGAGTGCGAAGATACTGCGTGATATTTTGAGTTGTAAAGAAGAAGGAGCAAAGCGGGATGTTGTTTTACTGAATGCAGCATCTGCTATTTTCGCGGCTGACGAGGCGGAAAGTATAGAAGAAGGGGTTGTGATTGCAAGGGAAGTATTGGAAAGTAGGCAGGCGGCAAAGAAGTTGGAGGATTTCCTTACGTTTGCGAAGTGAGAGCATAGAGAATAATGGATGCAGATGAAGAGTTTTCTCATAGTTTCGATTTCAAACTCTTCCTGTAAGTCCTGATTAGCAGTATCAATATTACCCCGATAAATATAGCAAATAGGATAAGTCCCCGGACAACGGATGTAACGAAATTCTCCCATTGAGAGGCCTCGGACGCACCAAATAAACTTTCAAAATCCTGGAAGGTAGAGCTTAGAGTAACAAATAGTATGAGACAAGCGATTACAAAAACAAGGACCACCGCAACCTCAGCGATAATTATAGCATCGCTCTTTCCACTCTCTTCTTGCATCAGCGATTTTTGATTGCCCCCCATCTTTTACCACTCTAATATTCTATTCGTAGCAAATCCAAATAAATTTTCCCGCGGGCTAAAAGCAACTTTAACATCCCTAAAAAATACTTTGATATTATCATTTCTGCACAAAAATGCACAACGGTAAAGAGCCCAGCTTCTGGCTGAAGGAAATAATCTTAGAAAATTTCATGTCCTACGAATATGCAAGGATTCCGCTAAAGCCGGGACTTAATCTGATTTCCGGTCCGAATGGTGCGGGCAAATCATCAATTCTATTGGCGATTTCCGTTGCTCTGGGCCAGATATACACAGAAAGAAGCAAGAGGTTGAAGGATTTGATAAGGCGCGGTAGCGAAATAGCGAGGGTTACTCTTGTATTTGATAACGAAATAAAAGAGGGAATGCGACCAATCGGCTTTTCTGATGCAGATACGTTCCTGTTATCGCGATACATGAGAAACGATGGGAATTACTGGTGGGAAGCGGATTATAAGCGTGTAAGTCACGAGGAAGTTACCAGGCTGTTTAAAGGTTTTGGGTTGGACCCGGATAATATGCTGATAATAATGCATCAAAACACGATGGAACGTTTCAGCCTGACGACCTCACAGGAGAAGCTAAAAATGTTAGAGGAGGCAGTTGGGTTCGGTTCCTATCGTGAGAAGGTAATAGAAGCGACAACCCGGCTCGAATCTATAATAAGCGAAGACGAGTCTATTGCTGAATTGCTTGGAAGAGCAAAAGAGAGCCTTGGTTACTGGAAAGAGATGCACGAGAAGTATCTGCTTCGGGAAGAGCTTGAGGAGAAGAGGCAGTGGTTGAAAAGAGAAGCGATATGGGCACGGGTAATAAAACAGGAAGCGTTTGTAAGAATGCTCGAAGAGCGGCTTAAACTGAAAGAACATACGTTGGCATCAAATCTGGCTGAGATGGAACGCACAAAAGAGGACATAATAATGTGGCGTGAGAAACTTGACTCGTGGAAGACGACCTCAAAGGAATCATTTTACAAACTCTTGCACTTAGAGAAGGAAGAGACGAGCATTGTGGTTTTAGCTGAGCACCTACGAGAGAACGAAGTACTTTTTAACGAGTTTGGAAAGGGAGGGGATTTAGAGAAGATAAGAAAAAGACAGAAAGAAGCGGAAACAAGGTTGAACGAATTAAAAGAAGCGATTGGTACGGTGCAAATAGAACTTGGGGCTCTTGAAAGAACCCAAGAATCAAACCTGGAAACATATATAAACTATCGGGTAAAGGAAGAGGTCTTGAAGTTTAAGAGAGACCTGCTCGAAGGCGATATAAAAACGATTAAAGACGAGATGGCGAAAGTGGACCAAAAGGTGAGGGACTTAGCTTCATTGAAGAGAAAAGCAGGTGAGAGGATAGAGACGGAAAGGAAACAGAGCGAGATAGAAAATGAAATGAGTTTGGTGGGTGCGAAGATAGAAGCTCTGGGCGAGATACCAGAAGAGACAGAAGAGATTTATTCGAATTATTCAAAGTTGTTTGAGGAATTGAAGGAGAAATCGGAGATAGTAGCAGCGAATAAAGAGGAAGGACTGAAAGAACTGGATTCAAGGAGGGGAATCTGGCGTAATGCGATAACAGACCTGTTAGATGCAATTAACAGTTCTTTTCAAGAAATTATGTCGTATATAGAAGCTACGGGGTTAGCACGGCTGGTTAATCTCGAAGATATAGAGAATGCGGGCTTAGAACTTTTTGTTGGGTTTCGGGGCACTCCGCCCGTTCTGTTTGATTACTATACGCAAAGCGGTGGAGAGAAGACCGCTTCGATAATGGCGTTCCTATTGTCAATCCAGCAGATGCTTAGGTCGCCTTTCCGGGCTATAGACGAGTTTGATATACACATGGACCCTCGAAATCGAGAAGAGATATTTAAGATGATGATTTCATCAATGAAAGGCGCTGAATGCTTGTTGATCACGCCGGGCCAGTTAACCGTGACCGACCCAAGTGTTCATGTAATCGTGGTACAGAAGGCGTATGGTAAATCGAGAGTGAGAGAAGTGAAAGAGAGGTTTGATGTTTAGTCAGAAGAATCCGATGAAAACCTCACTTCTATTGACCGTGCATGCTTTTCCATGCCCTCGACTTTACATAACTTCACTACTACGTCCTTTATCTTCTCTAAGCCTGCCTTATCCAGCCATTGTACGGTCATCCGGTGCATAAAATGGTCAACATCAAGTCCCGAGAATAACCGCGCATACCCCGCGGTAGGAAGCACGTGATTTGCTCCCGTTGCGTAATCACCCGCCGCAACAGGCGAATAATTACCCACGAATACAGACCCAGCATTTCTTATTTGTTTCAAAACATCCATCGGCTCTCGTACCATTATCTCAAGGTGTTCAGGCGCATACTCGTTCGCAAAATCTATGCACTCGTTCATGCTATCGCCGATTATAATCCAGTTCTGTGAGCCTGCTTCTGCCTTGATTTTTTGCTCCACTTCCGCTGCTAATCTCTCAGAGTCCGTGACAAGAATCGCCTTTGACTTCGCTCCGTGCTCGGCCTGCGCAAGCATATCCGCAGCGATAAAAGCGGGATTCGCTGTTCCATCACCGATTATTAGTATCTCTGATGGTCCCGCCGGGAAATCTATTTCCACCCCTTCGTCACGAACAAGCATCTTCGCCACCGTTACGTATACGTTCCCAGGCCCCACTATCTTTTGCACCTTGGGTATCGTTTCCGTGCCAAAAGCGAGAGCTGCTATCGCTTGCGCTCCACCCACTTTGAATATCCGCGTGGCGCCCGCGAGATCCGCTGCTACTAAAGTGTAGGGGTCAACATTTCCATCCGTCCCAGGCGGCGTACACACCACTATATCATGCACACCCGCTATCTTCGCGGGAATTACGCACATCAGTGCGGTGCTGAAGTAAGACGCAGGCACATAAGCACCTACCACATCGAAAGGCATATACTTCTCGCCAATGAAGACACCTTCAGCAAATTCATCCAGCCATGCTACCCTCTTTTGTCGGTAATGGAATTTTCTTATAGCCGTAGATGCTTCTTTGATACACCTCAGCGTGTCACTATCCAGATTCCTTTTTGCTGCTTCTATCTCGTCTTGCTTTACTTCTATCTCTTTCAGACTGACGCCATCAAATTTTTCGGTGTATGCGCGCAGTGCTTCATCACCTTGGGTCTTTATCTCTGCGATTATTCCTTCTACAACCGGCATAACTACCGTTAGGTCCAGCGTTCTACTGAAAAAATCACGGCTTTTCTGTATCTCTTTTAGCCTCATTATCATAACTAAACTAAAATTCCTCAAATTTTATATAGTTGTTATAACTATCCTATTCCAACTAAGGGACAATAAAGATGACAAAATCGATGGAGAAAGGAGAAGAAGAAACGGGGGGCATTGATTACCGCATTCCAATCCCTGAGGGCGTAAACGTCACAATAGATAGGCGAATGGTAAAGGTGGCAGGTCCAAAAGGCGAGCTAACGCGCGAATTATGGTACCCTGGATTACATATAGACGTGGCAGAGACTGATAATGGTCCCGCGGTGGTTATAAAAAGCGACTCATCACGGAAGAATATAAAAGCCATGGCAGGAACATACAGATCTCATATTAACAATATGATTATAGGTACGAACGAAGGGTTTTTTTATAAGTTGAAGGTTCTACATGCTCATTTCCCTATGCAAGTAGCACTGACAAAGGAGGGCAATGTCCTATCCATATCAAACTTCTTAGGTGAGAGAAAACCGCGAGTAGCAAGAGTCATGGAAGGAGTAAATGTGGAAATAAAAGGTAAGGGTGCAGAGATAGTAATAACAGGGATAGATAAGGAGGCAGTGGGGCAGACTACCGCGAATATAGAACAAACGACAAGGATAAAAGGTTATGACCCCCGGGTCTTTCAAGATGGGATTTATCTCGTGGAGAAAGGTGTGGCCGGGAGTGTATCCTCTTAAACCGTCTTTATTACGTTGAGGAGCGAATCATGCCTGAGATAATAGAAGGGATAAGCCCAACAAGGATGGAATTGTTGCGGCTGAGCAGGAGAGAGAAGTTAGCGGAGAAGGGGCATGACCTGCTGCGTGAGAAAAGGGATGCGTTGATTGCCGAATTTTTAGATGTGGTCTGCGAAGTAAGGGAAGCGCGTATGACAGCCGAAGATAAGTTAAAAGAGGCTTTTGAGTCTTTAATTATCGCACAGGCATTGCTGGGCGTTGAACAAGTACGGCAGTTGTCTTTGATGACGCCACAGGAAATCGCACTGGATTTCTCGTCGAGAAGCATAATGGGTGTGCACGTGCCTACCTTACAATTAGAACATGGGTTGGTAAGGACCGTTACGGAACGAGGGTATAGTCTCGTGGATTCATCCGCTGCTGTGGATAGCTGTGCTAAAAGCTTTGAGGAAGCGTTGGAAAAGATAATAAAGCTTGCCGAGATGGAAGAGGCGGTGAAGAATCTTGCAGGAGAAGTTGAAAAGACAAAGAGGCGAGTAAATGCGCTTGAGTATATTATGATTCCCAGTTTGAAGGCGACACGGAAGTACATTCGGATGCGGTTAGAAGAGATGGATCGAGAGAATTTCGCGAGATTAAAGAAGATAAAAGCTATGTTGGAGAGACGGAAGTAGTAGAAATCATTCTCGCCCTCCTTCACCAAGAATTTTTAGCGTGATTCTAACTGCTATTAGATTCATGTACTCAGCAGTTTTAAGAGGCTGCCCCACTGTCCATCCTACCGCGTGCATTACAATCGCAGCTAATAAATATACAGGGTTGATTTTCGCGAGAAGATCGTAGGTTACCTGCGTTGTGGTCAGCGAAAGAAGCGAGATTAATGTATCGAAATAGATACAATAAGTAATAGCAGTTTCTTCTGACAGCGGTTGGACATAAGGATAAAATGATGGATGAGTAAATATTAAATATAAAAATCAGGTAGAGGAGGCATAGGAGGTAAGAAATGTTAGATAAGTTGAGTGATTCGCTGAAGGAGACGGTCCGGAAGATCGCAATGTCGAATAAGATAGACAAGCATACGGTGGATGAAATCGTACGCGACATCCAGAGAGCGTTGATCCAGGCGGATGTCAAGATTTCGCTGGTGAAGGAACTTTCAAATCGTATACGGGAACGCAGCTTAAAGGAGAAATTGGTGCTGAACCCGCGGGAGCATGTAATAAAGGTGGTTTATGAAGAGTTGATGAACATCCTGGGTAAGGCAGTGGAGGTGCCTTTAGCAGCCCAGAAGATAATGATGGTCGGCTTGCATGGTACTGGAAAAACGTCAACGTGTGCGAAACTTGCGCGGTATTTCCAGAAGAAGGGTTTGAAACCCGCAGTTATCTGTGCCGATGTGTACAGACCTGCGGCATCTGATCAGTTGAGGCAGCTATGTGACAGAATGGGTGTTCCGTTTTATGACGCTGCGAATCTCCCTGATGGCAAAGGGGTAGTAGAGATAGTAAAAGCGGGCGTAAAAGAATTTGATAAGCACGATGTCAAGATAATAGACACTGCGGGACGACATGCGCTGGAGGAAGAGATGATAGAGGAGATACGGGCGATAAGAGAAGAGGTAGAGCCCGAACAGCGTATTCTTGTCCTGGACGCGAGCATAGGGCAGCAAGCATCGGTGCAAGCGAGAGCGTTTGACGATGCGATTGGTATTACAGGCATAATAATAACCAAAATGGACGGTACAGCCAAGGGTGGCGGTGCGCTTTCCGCAGTATCAGAAACAAATTCCGGTGTCGCATTTGTGGGCACGGGCGAAACATTGGACGACCTTGAGAAATTCGAATCAGATAGGTTCGTCTCTCGCATGCTCGGAATGGGGGACATAAAGTCTTTGATAGAGAAGGCGGAGGAGAGTCTGACTGAGGAGGATATAAATGCTGACATTTTAAAGGGCAAATTCACGTTAAATGACCTGTATAAACAGTTAGAAGCGTTGAAAAAGATGGGCCCGTTTAAAAAATTGATGGAGATGTTACCGTTAGGAGGACTTGGAGTTGACCTTAACGATTCGATGTATCAAGTAACAGAGGATAAACTAAAGATTTTTAAAGTGATTATGGATTCGATGACGAAGAATGAACGGAACGAGCCGAAGATAATAGACGGCTCACGAGTGAAGCGAATAGCAAGGGGCTCGGGAACAACGACTGCGGAGGTAAGCGAGCTGTTAAAGTATCATAAGATGATGCAAAAGATGATGAAAAGTATGTCATCGGGAAGAGGGAAAATGCCGATGATAAAAGGGATGCCATTGGGTAAGATGATGAAGGGGCTTAAGTAATTAAGGGGCCAGACCCCCCTTATCAACCCGACCCACCCCCGGGGCCAGCCCGCGAGCGGCAAGGGATTGGCCAGGGGATCCTGGGTGCCGAACAGCCCGGCCAGGACCAGCGCCACCAGGACGACGAAGGAAACCAGGCTGAGCGCGGTTCCCAGTCCCGCGGGCAGGCGCCCGGCGCGCCATACCAGGGCCTCCAGCGCCCTCACGTTGGCCGCCGGCACCAGGGCGATCAGGACGAAGGAGAGCGCGACCGCCAGGGTGCCGCCGGTCAGGTAGAGCTCGGTCGGCAGGACCAGCACGAAGGCGCGCTCGGTGGTGTGGGCAAGCGCGGCTTGCGCGACCAGAGCCACCGCCACGAAAATCACCGCTACAAAGACCGTTCTTCCGGGCCGCATCGCCACTATTGCCTTGTGCCAGCCAGGCCCGCAGCCTGACCCGAGTCCGGATCGCCGCGCAACCGTTCGAGTTCGGTCGATTTCCACTTTCCGCCTGGCCGCCGCGCCCTGTAACCTGCGCGAATGGCATTGTACTTGCGGCCGGAACGGCTAGAGGATGCGCTCGACGCCTTGGGCTCGCGGGGACTCTCGGTGCTGGCCGGCGGGACCGATTTCTATCCGGCCCGGGTCGGCCGGCCGCTCGATGAGGACGTGCTCGACATCACGGCGCTGGCCGAGCTTCGGGGCATTCGCGACCACGGCGACTGCTGGCGCCTGGGCGCGCGCGTCACCTGGAGCGAGCTGCGCGAGACCACCCTGCCGCCGTGCTTCGACGGTCTCAAGGCCGCGGCGCGGGAGCTCGGCGGTCCGCAGGTCCAGAACGCCGGCACCGTAGTCGGCAACCTCTGCAACGCCTCGCCCGCCGCC
>JAPWVK010000105.1 GCA_029241965.1 Candidatus Methanophagales archaeon | reverse complement strand
TCAGGAGAAAAATAATATGTGGTAACTGGCTTTAAAATCCTTCTTTTCTCAAAATCAGCAGTTCTATTTTTTATCGTTTTTATTAATGGAAACAGGTCTTTTTTTGAGAAGTTCTCATTAAACATAACACATATTGAGAATTGGGACTTTATTTTTTTAATCCCACTCCTGATCTCTTTTAAATACATATGCAACTCTTGTTGTTCTTTTGATAACCATCTCCTTGTTATTTCAAAGTTTATCCATCTATCTTTAACCATAACTTTCAAATCAGGACCCCTATTTGGGAAACAAGGTTCAATGGTGACTGGGAGGTTTTTATTACCGAAATAAACTGCCCATTCTATTTCAGGTGATGTATCGTAAAACGTGTTCTTTAATTTACCTTCCAAACTTTTCCGTTTATCTTCTCTTTTAGGGTCTTTTTCAATGATTTGTAAGACCACTTCGAGTTCGTCATTGAGTTTGCTAAGTCTTTCTGATCCAAGGTTGTTTTTTATATCTTCAAAACATTTAACACCTAAAAATTCTTTCAACGTGAAGTATTTGTCCGTATAACTCGGTATTTTATCTTTCACCTTCCACCACCCTCACCTCCTCCTCCGTCAGCCCATACAAATCATAAACCAGCCCATCAATCTGCGCATCAACAATTCTTATCTGTCGTTCATAAAGCCCTTTATCTATTTCCATTCTCGCCTCGTGGTATTTCTTTTGTAGTCCGAGCATGCTATCCACCAAATCAACAAGTTTATCGTGCTGTGCTTTTTCTGTAGGGTTAATAGCATTAATTCCCCCATGTTATCATGTCTTTTTCATATTCACTTTTTATCTGATCAAGTTTACTAAAACTATTTATCACATCGTTTAACGCAATTTCAACATCAGAATCTTTTTTCTTAGAGTCCATCAGTCTTCTAAAAGAATTCAATTGTTTGTTAATTTCTATATAGATCTGTTTATTTTCTTCATTTAAATCCTTTTCAATGATTTTTTTAATTTTATCGAATGTTTTAATAATAAAAAGTACTGTATCTTTATAGATTACATCCTGTTCAATTCTGTTGATTGAACCCCGTCCAAATATTACCAAATCATTAAGAATACGTCTATTAAGTGATTTTCTCTGTGCTAATTGAATTAAAATATCCGAAAAAGTAGTCAAAGGGATCCTAGAATATTTAGCTCTTTTCTTTAATGCTGTATCATACATCGCGAAATAATTAGGTCTAAAAGTTCTCTCACTATATAGTCCATCATCTACGCACTTTAAAACTATTTTTTTAACATAGTAGTAGCACCATCTGATGATTGAAGTTTTTTGTAGATCACCTAAATCCAAATGCATTACTTCTGACGCCATGTTCTCTAATACTAACAAACCAGTACTAACGACTTCACTCTTCTTTACATCAATAGCAGTTTCTGCGAGATCTGAAACCATTTGAATGTATCTATCATGTACCTCAACCCATTGTAGATCCTTATCGGGATCCTGCTGTGCTGTTTCATCACTCCAAATCCAAATTTCATCTTCGTACGGGATGTTTTTTTCAAGGTGCATCTTCATAATTCGTCCAATACTATACAGTCCATGCTGGCTGACATTAATTAAATCATTTTTTATCGTTTCTTCTATAATTTCAGCCAATGCATCATTTAACTCAATTACTACATTCCAAGGTAGTTTGTTTTCAGCGCAAAAAGAATGAATTCCTTCAAATGCCCCTAATATTGCATGCAATATCTCTTCCTGACGAGATTTCGTAGCTTGATTTGCAGTATTCTTATAAATACTCAAAAAGACTTTTATCGTTTTTCGAGCTTCATTGTAATTCTCAACATTTTTCAGTATCGTCAGCAATTTTTTTGTTGATTCCTCCAGTATAAAACGAGGTATTATCCGATCATCGTCTTTCAATGCTCGAACGGAAACCTCTCTCAAAATAAAAATTAGATTCTCCTCAATAAGCGGAGTGACCACATCATAATCACCATCATCAAGAACCGGAGTCATCAAATAATTCTGAAGCCGAAAAAACTCAATTTCTTTTTCATCTATTTTTTCTATCAATTCTTTAATTCTTTTCTTGGATTGCGTAGAACTAATAATTTGCTGCGAATATGGAAATAAGATAAGGAGAGAACCCACAAACAAAAGAAGTGAAAAATATATCAGATTAATATCTCGCGAGCTTAACGGGTCTGATAAAGATACAAGGGTCAAAACCGAAATGATAATTGTAGAAATATACAAGGTGAATAGTTCTTTCAGATGCTTATTTTGAAAGAAACTTTTAAAGGCGTATGTGGAATATGTTTTTCTTAAAATTTCAAAGGCAACAAGCATAACTGCGATAACAATGCCCATTATCGCAGCAAGAGAGCCGATTATCGTAGAAAGAACGATAATTCCCGCCGAAACATTTCTTATTTCTAAAACATTGGGTAAGAAAGTGGGTAATTGAGGTGTATATACCCATATCGTCAAAAAGATAGCCGTAATCCCCACTATTTTGTATTTTTGTAGCATTGTTTTAAATGTCCTAAATGCCCTTTTACATTTGTAGTACATCGAATTAATTTTACTCCTCATCCTTGCTCACTCCCCCACCACCACCTTCACCTCCTCCTCCGTCAGCCCATACAAATCATACACCAGCCTGTCAATCTGCGCATCAACAACTTTTATCTGCCGTTCGTAAAGCTCTTTATCTCGCTCCATTCTCGTCTCGTGGTATTTCTTCTGCAGTTTGAGCATAGTATCCACCAAAGCTACGAGTTTATCGTGCTGCGCTTTTTCTGTTGGATTTGAGAAGTCTATGGTGCGGATTGGTAGTTGTGAAATAATTTTTGGTTTTACTTGGGCTAATACTCTCCCCGATTCAAGTGAAATCAAGCGATAAAGGAATTTAAAAAGTCGAGAATTTAAAATTCCCATCAGATAACGAGGATTTATTTTTTCTATCGGGCTAAAAAGGTACAATCCATCAGTTGCGTAAAAAGAATTTTCATCAAGAGCAACAATTATCTCATCTTCGGTTATAACACCAAGAAGCTTTTTATTTTTAGTGAAGATACTTTCCTTTCTTGCTCGATGAAGAGCATACATAGAATGCTTTTTTTGAATAACTTCTTTACAAGTTATTCTATCCTTAAATTGTTTGATGTAGGCACAAATATTTGGTATTTTGCTAAAAGCGTCTTTATTCGTGGTATAAATTAAATAATCTCCCTGGTAATCTACGTAATACCTTTTTACTTGCTTACCACCGGTTAGGACTTTCTTCAATTTGAAAGACTCTAATTCATATTTTTTGATGATATTCTCGTCTACAATGAACGCCTCTTTGAGGTCGGGGCTTACTCCCCTCTGAATACCGTCATCATCCACTAAATTAGCCAGAATCTCGTTTGGTTTAGATTTAACCTTCTCTAATATTTTATAATCATTAACGGAATTAGTTACAAACAGCTTTCCCGGTATATTGAGAATTACATTTTGATCAATAGATTCAAAGAGTGTTTCATCATTAATGCTACTTCCAATCATGTCGGGGGATCCTTTTGAACAGTTGATTACCCTAATAGCAGAATCCTCTTTCTTTTTATGAAATATAACAATGCAAGAAGGTCTCGTTACTTTTCCAAAGACGCCGTTTCCTAAATTAACAATTCTTGAAATTGAATAATTGGCAAGTAAATATTCCCTCAATTTGATATTGTCATTTTGATACAAAATTACATCCGGCAAAATCATTCCAAAATGCCCTTTATTATTTAATTTGCATGAAGTTTGGTAAACGAAATACATAAATGAATCAATCATTCTCACAATGATTTGTTTGTTATTCTGTCTTAAATATTGGAGTTCCTTTTCAGAAAATTCCGCACCCCAAGGCGGATTCCCCACTACCGCATCGAACCCACCCTTTCTCATAATCTCCCCAAACCCCTTTTTGTCGTCCTCCCAATCAAACACATTAACCCGCCTCATCTCCTCCTCGTTGAAAAGAGACCCCTGCTTCCCCGCATCATAAAAATCCGGTCCGATAAGCGAATTACCGCACTTGATATTGCCCTCAAGATTAGGAAGCACACCCTCCAATCCCAGCTTCATTTGCTGATCTATGCTCTCTCGGCTTTCGTGCTCCAGCACCTTCAACAGCAAACTCAACTTCGTCACTTCAACCGCCTGTGAGTCAATATCAACGCCAAACACATTATCCAAAAGAATCCGCTTCTTTTCTACCGTTGTCAAGTACCACTCATTCTCGCGAACCTGAAACACCGCCTCTTTATGCTTTTTCGGCTTGTTGTTCACGTACCAATCCAGATGATACCGCAGCAGATACGTGTACGCACCAATAAGAAAACTACCAGACCCACATGCCGGATCCAGAATCTTTATATGTGCAATATCTTCCGGCGTCTTTCCCGCAATCAACTTACCAACCGTATTCTCCACAATATACTCAACGATATACTGAGGCGTATAATACACCCCACCCGCTTTTTTAACTTCCGGCTTCGTCTCCACCTTTGCCTGATGCCCGGCGGTCAGCCTGATGACCTTACCCAGAAACTGCTCGTACACATTGCCCAGAATCTCAACACCGAACACAGAAAACTCATACGGCGACTTCGGATAATACAGACTCTGAATAATCGTCTTCAAAACGCGGTCATCAATGCTCAACGCGGGCGTTATCCTGTCCGTGTCAAAATAGAATATCCCACTGTCGTATTTCGATTCCGCAAGTTTAAAATGGTTCAGCAAGTGCGTGTACACGTCACCAGATTCCGCTTTTGTTTGCAGCTGCCCATAATGCTCGATTCCTCGGTCTTCGCAAATCCGCAGGAAAATTATTCTATCAATGATTTTCTGCACCGCATAGTTCAATTCGTAAATAGACACGTCAGGATTTCTGAGTGCGATGTTCTTCGCCAGCAGTTCTCGCCAGCTTTCGATTTCTTTTAAAAATTCACGGTCCACTTCCGCAGTGCCCTTCTTGCCTTTGGTTGATTGTGCATACCGGTCGAAACTGCCTTTGAGTATCGCTTCTTTTGAAAAAATAGAATATATCTCGTCAAACTTATCGAGATACTCGTCAAACGTATAGTATGCAATCCGACCTATGCTGGGTTTGTCCGTAGGATTTGGTTTGATCTGACAGTTGAAGACCGATAACTCCTCGAAATCCGTTACGATGGACAATGGCAGTTTCGCACTCCACGCATATCGTCTCAGTTGGTATGAAGGACTGACGTCCTCTTTTATGTTCACTGCGGGTTTCTTTGCTTCGACAAAGAACTTCCTTTGACCGCCGATTCGGAAACTGTAATCCGGTGCTCTTGTCGAACGCCCTACTTTTATTGTATCCTCTAAAACGACCTCTTTGTATTGTTCCGCAAAACCCTGCTTATTGCTCACGTCCCAGCCCAGGGCTTCAAAGAACGGGTCTATGAACTCGCGTCTTACCTGCGCTTCCTTATATGCCGATTTTTTGTAAACGTCTATGTTCTTCCGGAACCGGTCAACGAGTTCTCCAATCTTTTGTTTTGCTTGCTCTTTCATTTTGGGTTCTGCCCTTTTCATTTTTCAGCGCTTTATCAAAATAAGGGCAGCTCAGGTCAAACATTCCTCTCAAAAGAAAGTTTCTGTGAAAATCCGTGTAATCTTGTGGTTATAATAATAGAATGTATTACCCCACCACCCCATCCTCAACCCGCCGCGCCACCTCATCCAAAAACTCTTCCGTATTTACTATTTTCTGTGCTGCCGGCTCCGCCAGCTTCGCCAGGTCACCAGTCATAAACCCGTCCTCTATTGTCTTCACAGCAGCCGCGTCCAATTTATCTGCAAACACTCCAAGCTCCGGCGTGCCGTCAAGTTCACCACGCTTCCTCAATGCACCACTCCATGCAAATATAAGCGCGACCGAATTGGTAGAAGTCTTCTCACCCTTGAGATGCTTGTAATAATGCTTCTGCACCGTACCGTGAGCAGCTTCATACTCAAAGTACCCGTGTGGCGATACCAGGACCGAAGTCATCATAGCTAAACTACCAAAAGCAGCCGCAAGCATATCTGACATCACATCGCCATCGTAGTTCTTCAACGCCCAGAGCAAGCCGCCATCCGCCCGCATTATCCTTGCTACCGCATCGTCTATGAGCGTATAGAAGTACGTTATCCCAGCAGCCTCAAACTTATCTCTGTACTGCTCCTCATAGACCTTCTCGAATATCTCCTTGAAATTATTATCGTATGTCTTGGATATAGTATCCTTCGTGGCGAACCACAAATCCACCTTCTGATCAAGCGCATAAGAGAAGCAAGCTTCGGCAAAGCTAGTTATTGAAGCATCGAGGTTATGTATGCCCTGTATTATACCCGGTCCTTTGAACTCATGTATCGTCTGCCTAACGTCCTCACCATTCTCATTCGTGACCACTAACTCCGCCTTCCCGCGATTCTCAATCCGGTACTCAACGTTCTTGTAAACATCACCGTAGGCATGCCTGCCCAATATTATCGGCTTTTTCCAGTTTCTTACCGCTGGTTGTATATTCCGCACCATTATCGGCGCCCGGAAAATAGTGCCATCCAGTATAGCTCGGATTGTACCATTTGGACTCTTCCACTGCTGTTTCAGGTTGTATTCCGTGACCCGTGCCGCGTTTGGCGTTATCGTAGCGCATTTGACACCCACTTTGTACTTCGTTATCGCCTCTGCCGCATCTATGGTTATCTGGTCATCGGTCTCGTCCCGCTTCTCAAGTGCAAGGTCATAGTACTCGGTTTTTAGGTCAATATAAGGTAGCAGAAGTTTATCCTTCACCATGCCCCACATTACCCTTGTCATCTCGTCCCCGTCCATCTCCACCAACGGAGTCTTCATCTGGATTTTATCTGTCATTTTTTCTAATCACCTCTTCTTTTCTGTTTCTGCATATTCCAAAGCCTCTGTCTCGCTTGGTAACATATAGAGAACATCATCCCATGGATGCCGGTATAATCGAGAATGCAGACGTTTCTGGTCCAGATAGTGCCCGATCATACCGATTGTCCTACCTAATACAAAAATACCATTGAGAGTGCCGATTTTTATGATCTCGTCTATCTCGTCCTCTGTATATATCCCTGTAGAGTGCAGAATATCAACGAATACAATACCAACGCACCCATCCACATTCAATATGAGATTATTCTTCTTGGCTGTTGTTATCTTCTCTACCTCAAGTGCAAAGTCCAGCAGCTTATGCTTTGGTAGATTGGCGAAAGCCCATTCTTCAAGCAGATTCACACGCATGTCCGGGTTATGCACGCTCTTTATCCTGTGCCCTATTCCAGGTATATTTATGTTCTTGGCTTTCATCTCGTCCACAAACTGCCTCGGCGTGAATCCTCGATCCAGAGCATCCTTGAAATACTTAGCAGAATCATCTATAGCACCCCCAAATCTCGATCCTATTGTCAATACACCCGCTGCTATTGATGCCGTTAAGTCCTTGCCTGCCATGGCGGTCACAATGGCATTGTGCGCCCCACTTACACATGGACCGTGATCTGCTGTTATCCTGAGTGCGAGTTCCAAGAACTCTGTAACGTACTTTGGCAAGCGCTTCTTAAACCACAGCAATGATATAACATCACCCACGCTGTACCCATCTCGGATAACGTCACTTATCGGAATGCCCGCATACAGAAGTTCATCACCCCTGTCGTCTGAGATTGTGCTAATAATATTGGATGACTTTCGCATGGTTCCGGGGTCATAATCCATCGGTACTTCTCGCGGCGCCTCCTCCTCCTTTTCTGCTATGATTCCATTTGCCTTCAGGTCCTCGTATACCTCTCGTATAAGTTCATTGAGCTCATCGTATGAGCCCGGAACGTATGCGCCTGCATCTTTGAGTGCCGCATTCTTTGCATCCGCCGTCTCCGCTTCACCCCGTGCCATTGCTCCTGCATGTCCGAACTGCACCTCGCTGGGAAACACCTTTGCACATGTACCTGTAACCCATGCTATCACCGGCTTCTTTATTCGGCCGTCCTTTATTGCATCTGCTATCTCATACTCGTCCTTACCGCCAACCTCTCCAAGCACTACCATCATCTTTATGTCAGGATTTGCCTCGTATCGTAACAGATGCTCGAGAAGTGTTGAACCCGGATATTTATCACCACCAATGGCTATTCCCTCATACACACCGTCAGAATTCCGGGAGATCATATTCGCCATCTCGTTTAGCATACCTCCGGACTTCGACACGAACCCCACGCTTCCTAGCCTGTAAAGTTTTGACATCAAGAGGTTGGACAAAGCACCACCGGCATTGCCTACTTTGAAACCGCCTGCCACAAAGCCTCCTACCGTTGCAGGACCGATGATCCACTTACCCAGTTTCTTCCTTAAAGCGATGAGTTCCCGTGTCTGTCGTTCCGGTATACCCTCTGCAATGATTACTACCGTCTTAATCGTGGGGTAGTTTAAAGCCTCAACAGAAACTTTGTACGCAGACCTGAAGGATGCGAAGTTGATTACCACATCGGCATCCGGGTGGTTTTTCACTGCGGTACTGAGCTTATTGTACATGGGCAGCAATATCTCATCCCGGCCATAGAACACTTTCATAAGTCCTTTACGCCCACCACTGGGGTTCACAATTGCAGCCACAGATGGCTTATCTCTTCCTGCTAAATAGCCAAAGTGCAGCATCCTCTGAACCGCCGCTTGCTGGTTTCCAAATATAATGGCTGTCGTGTTCCTATCAAACAATACATAATCTGGTTTTGCCATTTCAATTACCTCCCTCTAAATTTTTCAGTGCAATACTAACCACCTTTGTCATGTGCATGTCAGGCCCATGTACCTCCATATCAAGATCCAATAATTTACCAGCCTCGCGAATCTTTGCCAGGCCGGCCTCGTAGTTCGGCCCACCCCTGCGTATATATATCTTTATGTCATGCTTTTTTATCTTGTCTGCATAATCCTCAAGCGCGGTTATTATCCCATCAAAGGTCTTTGCAACATCCGTAAAGTTCGCTATTCCACCACCTATTATCAGGACTTTACTGCCCTCTACTTTTTCCCGGGTCATCAAATAGAGTAGAGTCTTTGCATACTCATATGTCTCTTCTGTTGTGGGATTGCCACTATACTCGCCGTAGGTTGCCAACTCATCACCAAACCCAAGGTCTACCACGGTGTCTGCGTATATCACGCTTGCTCCACCACCCGCCACCATGGTCCACACTCTACCATGTGGATTCAGTACGGTGAGTTTCAGTGATGATCCGCTTTTCTTGTCCAAATCCTCTATGTACTGCTCCTCCTGCCTTAATTCACGACCAAAGGGTGCGGGAAACTCAATGCCCCCCCACCTCTCCGGACAGAGGAACTGTGCTGTATCATCCAGTCGTGCCACAGCATCTACCGGAAAGAACTCGCCATCCCTATGGGTGAATGGATTGAACTCCAGGAACCCGAATTGCAGTTTGCAATAAAACAGGTATAAAGCTGTTACAATATCTTTAAGGGCTTTTCTCTCCTCGCTGCTCACTCCGTCCAAAATGGGCGTGAGGTCAACATCTTCAATCTTTGCATCTATGGGTACATTGACGGTGGTGACCTTGTCCCAGTTTGTCTCTATGTCCACGCCGCCCTCTGATGAGAAATGGATATAATCACCATCCTGATGACCGGTAAATGCCAGATAATACTCTTTATCAAGCTCTACGTAAGGCTGAACGAGGAAGTGCGTTAGTTTCCCTTTGACTTTGCCCACCTCCACGATGCTGTTCATCCGCTCTTCTATCCAATTCTTCGCCTCGTCATAGGTAGCATTCACCAGTATGAGCCCGTGCTTGCCCCTCTTACCAAATAGTTGGTCGGGCTTTACCGTCAGTTTATTTGTCTTCACCCAATGCTTCTTTTTAGCTACGGCTGCAATGCTCGTATCTGGCGTGACCAGAGCGACTTTGCCACGATACTTAACCGTTCCTTTCGATAACTTTTTCATATGCTTAGCCAGAATATTCTTGGCATCATATTCCCTTATACCTCTTTGTGCCATCTTTGTGCCTCCTATTTTATCCTTTTATTTTGCAACTTTTGCCTTTACCCAGGGCAGTTTACCTCCGATCTTCAATATCTCGGCATCCAGTTGTGACAGTGAATGTGTAAGTTCTATCTCTTTATCTTTAGTCAGATTTCTGAGTTTAACATCACTCCGTAAATCACCTATAAAAACCTCTAACTTGTCCCCAAGAGCTATGGATTCGTAGTCCGCAGCGTCTTTAAACGTCAACGGCACTATTCCGAAGTTTATCAAGTTTGCCAGATGTATACGAGCAAAAGACTTGACAATGACTGCATTAACCCCCAAATACTTGGGTGCAAGTGCAGCATGCTCTCTGCTCGAGCCCTGGCCGTAGTTATCGCCACCTATTATGAACCCCCCACTCTTATCCAAAGCCCGAGCTGGAAAACCAGGGTCAACCGCCTCAAAGACATACTTTGAAATCTCCGGTATGTTGCTCCGCAACGGCAGTATCTTCGCCCCCGCCGGCATAATGTGATCTGTAGTGATATTATCTTCAACCTTGATGAGCACTTCTCCCTCCAGCGTACCAGGCAATGGCGGGAAATCAGGCAGTGGCTTGATGTTTGGTCCCCTCACGATTTCCACCGAGGCAGACTCCTCCGGTGGAAGAGGGCGTATGAACATGTTATCATTGATAATAAACTGCTGTGGCATCTCTATCGGAGGATAATCATTCAAATCTCTTGGATCTGTGAGAACGCCCTTAATTGCGGTGGCTGCTGCGACTTCAGGACTCACGAGGAATATCTGTGCATCCTTTGTTCCACTTCTGCCCTCGAAGTTCCTGTTAAAAGTTCGTATAGATACAGCATGAGACGACGGTGCGCCCCCCATGCCTATACAAGGACCACAAGCGTTCTCAAGTATCCGTGCACCAGCGGCTACGAGATACCGCATCTCACCGCTCTCTATAAGATGCTCTACTACCTGCCGCGAGCCTGGATTTATACTGAGATGCAGGTTATCGGCGACAGTATGCCCTTTCAGTATATTAGCCGCAATTTTGAGATCGCGTAAGGACGAGTTTGTGCAAGACCCAATCGCTACTTGCTGTACCTCCAGCCCCGCAATCTCACGTACCGGCTTAATCTTTCCGGGACTGTGTGGAAGGGCCGCCAATGGCTCGAGTTCGCTCAGATTAATCTCTATGATTTCGTCGTATTCTGCATCTGCATCCGGCTCAAGTGGAACCCAGTGGTCGCCACATTCTTGTGCCACCATAAAAGCCTTTGTCACCTCGTCACTCGGAAATACACTTGTCGTTGCTCCGGTCTCGGTACCCATATTAGTTATTGTTGCTCTTTCAGGTACGCTAAGGGTCTTTACTCCGGGACCAAAGTACTCCAGCACCTTTCCCACACCTCCTTTAACATCTATCCTGCGAAGGACTTCCAGTATGACATCCTTGGCTGAGACCCAATCAGGAAGTTTTCCTGTGAGGTTTATACCTACAATTGTAGGATACTTTATTCTGTACGGCATACCCGTCATGGCAACCGCTACGTCCAGACCTCCTGCGCCTATTGCAAATGAGCCAATACCACCCGCGGTAGGTGTGTGGCTGTCAGAGCCAATCAGTGTCTTACCAGGACAAGCAAACCGTTCCAGATGGAGTTGATGGCATATACCATTACCCGGGCGTGAGAAATGCAAACCATACCGCCTGGCTATGGATTGAAGATATCTATGGTCATCCGGATTTTTGAAGTCTGTTTGCAGCGTGTTGTGGTCAACGTAACTAACGCTCAGTTCTGTTTTCACCCGTGGTATTCCTATGGCTTCGAACTGCAGGTATGCCATCGTACCTGTAGCATCCTGGGTAAGCGTCTGATCAATCTTCAACGCAACCTCTTCCCCCGGCGCTATTTTACCTTCTATAATATGCTCGTTGATTATCTTTTCTGTAACTGTACCAGTCATATTAATCACCTAATAATAGTTCAATTAACCACACATATATATTATTTACTATATTTTTCAATCACGTGTAATGCTTAAGGTTGAGTTTCATAAGGCTTTGGGACAAAAATGCCTGAAAATCCTCTATCAATCGAGATAATCCGCTAAATGCGCACAGAGAATAGAGATACTAAAATTGTATCTCAAAGCCACCTTTCTCTAATACTCGGGTGTTTCTCGGTTGTTACTTGTTAGTGTAAATCTGACATCTGCGACAGTTTTATTGTCAAAAGATTGATAAGGTCTATATTCGTTGCAACGTAGTTTACTGATTTGATTATTCAATAAACGGAGGATTCCCGAGTGGTTCTTTTTTCGGTATCAATTAAGCGGGATATATCGGTTTCATTGTAGTCGTTAGTAGCAAATATTTGTTAGTCATTTTGATACCTCGCCGATTCTATGCGTGCATATCGCGTAGTTCGAAAGCATAAAAGGTTTTCGCTTCAAACTCCGTGTTCTCTGCTGTAAATTTGAAATATGACAATGTCAAGTTAATTGTATGGCTGGCAATTTCCAAGTCGCTGTACTAAACAGAGTAAAACAAATACCAAAAGGAGAAGTAACCACGTATGGCGAGATAGCGAGGGCGATAACGGGCTCGGTTCGTGCTGCTCGTGCAGTAGGTCAGGCAGTTGCGAAGAACCCGTATCCGATAATTATACCCTGTCATCGTGTCGTGCGAACTAACGGGGACGTTGGAGGTTATAGTTTAGGTATGGAAACGAAAATAAAACTTTTAAGAGAGGAAGGGGTATTAATATTAAGGGAAAAAGTGCGTAATCATAAGGAAATACTTTTTCGGTTTGAATAAACCACAATGACAGGATGACGATAACGGAAAAGAAAGAGGAGTTACGATTCGTAACCGACCGGATGTTCGGCAAGTTAAGCACCTGGTTACGTGTTCTGGGACATGATACGGTTTACGCAGCGGATTTGAAAGCTACTGGAGAGGATGAAGACGAGGATAACGCCATTGCGGCTTTTGCAAAAGAGGAAGGGCGAATATTGCTCACTCGCGACAAAGAACTCGTAACATCGGCAAGACAAAAGGGAGTGCAATGCCTGTATATAGAAGCGGAGGATGCGATGGCACAACTGAAGGAGTTGCTTCGTTATAACTTAGCCATAAACCTCGAACCCGTTCCGCTCAGGTGTAGCGTGTGCAATGCGAGGATAAGGAAGGTAGAGGAAGGAGAAGAGGCTATGTTGAAGGAAAAGAGCTATGTGCCAACGAGCATGGTCGGGACGTGGAAATTCTGGATTTGCGAGCGCTGCGGTAAGGTATACTGGGAAGGAAGCCACTGGCGGAATATGCGTGAGATGTTGAGGCAGTTGCAATGAAGCGATATATTTAATGGTGTGATGTAATCCCAAAAGCAAGGAAAGTAATCTACATGAATCCGTTTTCGGCGTTTCATCTATGATTTTATCCCGTATTAACCACCCATTCTTGTGTTAATCCCGCGGAATCTTGTGGTTTAATAATTGCAATCTATTACGGGAATGACTATAATATCAGATCATTACGTTTTCCATACTCGTATAGAACCCTCCTTTTAATTTCCCCAAATCCCTTTAATAGATGATGGACGCATTCATACCTTTAGTACTGCTCGTTGCCTTCTCGCTCCTCGGTGTGCTGTTAGGTACTATTACAGGGCTTGTTCCGGGATTCCACCCGAATAATGTCGCTCTTATCTTTCTTTCCCTATCACCCTTGATAATATCAGAACTGCATTTTTTAAATGCGGTCGTGCCTTCGGGGACCATACTTCTATTTGTAGCTGCGACAATCCTCGCTGCGTCGGTAGCACACACCTTTTTAAGCTTCATACCTGCGGCATTCATAGGTGCGCCAGAAGGCGACACGGCACTCTGTCTATTACCCGCACACCGGTTACTCTTGGAAGGCAGGGCTTACGAAGCGACGGTTATCTCTGCAACAGGCAGCTTCGGCGCGGTTATATTCTCGTTCATCTTCTTCATACCATTCTATTTCATATTCGCCGCCCCGTTTCATCTATACGACATAATTCAAAACTATCTGCTCTACATACTCATAGGCATATCCGCGCTGCTTATACTCACCGAGAGTTTCAGCGAGCGGATGGAAGCCTACCAGGCGGTTATTCTTTCTTCTTTTGTCTTTATCCTCTCCGGTGTGTTCGGCTATGTGGTACTGAACATGCCTGTGCGTTCTTCTATGCTTTTTCCTGCACTTACCGGCTTATTCGGGCTTTCAACACTATTATACTCGCTGTTTTACACGCCTGAAATACCCGAACAGATGATAGAGGAGCCGTTGACTGAAAAAAGCGACTTTGTAAAATCTGTTCTATCCGGCTCGACCTGTGGCGCCATAGTTAGCTTTCTGCCGGGCATCACTTCTGCACATGCCACGGTAATGGCTATGCTTGCAAGAAGGACCAGAGAGCCGGAGCAGGTAATTATGACCTTAAGCTGTGTTAATACTGCGAATGTGATTTTCTGTTTGGCGACTCTGTTTCTCATTTCACGTGCAAGAAGTGGTGCTACGATAGCAATAAATCGCATCTTACCGGTTCAAGCATGGACTGAGCTCGTTCCGCCTTTAGCTCTGATTTATTTGCTAATTGCGGTGTTAACCGCAGCTTCGGTTTCGTTCTTTGTTACGAAATACATGGGTAAGCAGTTTTCATTGATGTTCGTGAAGATACCGTATCGAAAGATGCTCAGTGGTATTGTTATATTCCTTGCAGTGATGGTGTTTCTTTTAAACGGCGTTTTTGGGCTGTTGGTTCTGGCAGTAGCTACATGTATAGGGCTTATCCCTATTTATTTCGGTGTACGGCGGAGTAATTGTATGGGCGTGTTGTTGGTACCGATTATGGTGTGGTTATGGATGTTGTAGGGGTTTGGATGTACAGCGTTTAAGGGAATCGCTTCTTCTGTGTTATCACGCTACGGATAAGGAAGGGTATGGACCTGATGAGTCCTCTGATAATGTGTAACTCTGGAGATGGATTACGTTTCGCTATCCGTAGTTCCTATATCAGGAAAACACAATATCGGAAAAAACCGGAAAGCTTATATATGCCTTTATACATTGGTTTTCATTTAGTCATGTTCCGTGACCTAAGTACGGGTCATGCGAGTAGGGGGGGATATGCAGAAAGATTTTCACTACTATTGCATCGGTGTTCTCGCGAAAGCAGCAGGTTTCGACAAAGAGGCTGCTCTTACAATTGCTTATGCCTCGCAATATGTTGATGACGCAACCGAAAGTGAACCAATTCATGTTGGTGATATGAGGTTTGATCCGGTACGCACGGCACATATAGGCCTAAAAGCATTTGGATGGTCAACACAAAAGCGGGTGTATATCCCGTTTCACTTTATCCCACCCAAACAGATCCGATCTCCCCAAGATTCATTCGTCACTGTGCCCAACTCACCCCTTGCTCTGAGGATTTTGAAGGCGGCTTGTGACGAGCAGCTTGAGCTGCCTCGTCTGTGTCGTATTGGTGTAGCTCTCCACACCTTTGCCGATACATGGGCTCATCATGGCTTTTCGGGAAGGCTACATGCGGAGAACGATGTGGAAAGCATCTATCATCTTAAAGGAAAGAAGTGGGATCACCTGCTAGTGAAAAATATTTTATTGGACATTTTGCCTCAGATAGGCCATACCGAAGCGTGGCATTTTCCAGACCACCCATTCCTGACGTGGAAATACACGAGGGTATTAACGAATGAAGAGGTAGTGCGCAATAACACGAATGAGTTTCTCACTGCGGCTGAAACCATCTACCATCACTTGTGCGAAGTTGATAAGCCAAAATCCGATACCCCTATCCCGTGGGAAGATATTAAGACTGAAGTTCGTGATCTATTGGCATACAGGGAGGAAGACCCGGAGAAGCGCTGTGGGGCGTGGAAGGAGCATTTTCAGCACATGTTTGATCCTGTGGCGTTTAGATATGACAAGCAAGCATGGAGGAACGAAGCATTGGAGCCGGATAAGGAAGCAGATACAGATTGGGACGACTTTGCACCCTCAGACTTTAAACGGCTCCTGTTTCCTATGAGGTCTGGATTTTATGATTCCCCATGGGTACAGTTTCATCGAGCGGCGTTGCGACAACGCCATTTTGTTTTGGAGAATCTTTTTTGATCGTTCGTGAGGTCTCAAATAAAAATGGAATAATGGAAGGAGGGATATAAAAAAGTTGTCATTGATTATGTTCTATATACTGGTCATAGCTGGATTTTCTGGCATTCTTATGCTCGCGGATGCATTCATTGGATATAAAAGAGAAGTAGCTGGAAAAGAGCCCGAAGGAATATCTGGCTTTCGTAGGTCTATCATAGCCCTTACCGTGATTCTTATTATTGGTATAGCTATGTTTCACCTTTTAGTAGAAAAAAACCTTTCTAATGATATTTCTGACGAACTAGTTAGAAATGTTTTGAGCATGTTTACAGCACTTGTAGCTGCTATTATTGGATTTTACTTTGGAGGTAAACCCGCAGAGAAAAGGGCAAGTGAAGCCGAGGTTAGAACTGCTGCTGCTGAAAAGAGAGCGGAGAATGCTGAGACAAAGGTTGTTGCTGCTACTGAGGAAAGAGCTAAGGAAGCTGAGGCTAAGCTAAAGAATATGAAAACGAACGGGGATTAAGTGGTAGGAAGAGAGTTTTGAAATTATTAAGTTTATAAATATCGTAGATTAATACCCGTAGCATTCATAGGTGCGCCATAGGGCAACACAGCACTCTGTTTTTTATTCATTTTTGCCCAGCCAAATATTTCTAAAAAATTGGTTATACCACAGGCTCCGGCTGCTTCCCTTCCGGCAGCACCGGCAATCGCATAGTATTCAACACCAAAGCAGCTTCGACCTCTTTTGCACGTTCCAAAAGCAATTCCTTGCCCGCACGCGTGAGTGCAAAGATCGGGATTGCCGTGCCTGCCTGTAAAATAGCTTTCTCCTTTGCGAGTTCTCTTATGTGCTGCGATGCACACGCAGTAATCAAGTCAGCGAATTCGCAGAACTCTTCTGCTTCTTCTCTGGAGATGCCCGTGAGATGCACCCCGAATATCACTGCTTGCTCGCTGATAGCTCTACACTGCTTAGCGGCTTCCAGTGTGGACACGGTAACACCCACCCTTTCAGAGCCAAGATTAAGTGCCATCTGCAAACCTGCAGCCTGGTCTATCTCCGGCGGCTCAAGTATCTCACCACCCTTTGCCTTTATTCTCTTTATTAGCCCTTCAACAGGTGTAGTCTCAATTACACCACTCAGCCTTGCCCCTATTCCCTGCACCAGTGCGGGATTAGACGTAATTACCGTACCTGCACCTTCACAAACCGTCACGGTGGCATCGAGCAGCCCCCGGCGAAGTGCAGTCATAAATGTCTCCGACGCACCGAAACCAACAAAAACCTCTAATTCTACTTCTCTATCCGCAGTACACAGCCCAAAATCTTGTATCCTGAATTCTACGTTCGCTTTTACCACTCGCTCGTTCAGTTCCTTTAGTCCTCGCATCTTTTCCCACAATGGACAGTATTTGAGCAGCGGTTTGCCCACTTCGACTACCTTACCGTTTTCTACCACTACCCTTGTCCTCCCTATGGTTTCAAGGACATGCCGGTCTTTTTCCATCGTAAGTTTGTAAAATGGATATACTTAAATAGTTCTTTGGGGTATTAGTTCCCTCACAATAAGGGTGTGTAGATAATCGAAACGTTTTATTCCAACACCAAGAAAAGGATAATAGTAACTTAGTTTAAACGCTCTGTTGGCCACTTTATCCTCTATTATTCCCAATTTGTTGTTAGCTATACAAATCGTGAAAGACCTAGAAGTAAATAAATACGAACAAATAGTAACGAAGAAGGACTTTTATAATTCAAAGAAAGAAGGATAAAAATGAGAGTTGAAAAAGCGATAAAAATCCTTCTGGTCGAGGACGAACCCGCAGATGTCGTCTTGGTGAAAAGGGCATTGTCCAAATCAGCTACAGCTCGCTTTTCCTTTGATACAGAAGTTGTTGGGCGCCTTTCTCACGCTATTGAACATCTACATAACGATGTGTTCGATGTGGTGCTGCTCGACCTCGGACTTCCCGATAGTCGTGGACTCGAAACCGTCGCGAGTGTTTACGCTGCGAGCCCTGATACCCCTATTGTGGTGCTTACAGGGCTTTCCGACGAGGAAGTAGGAATACAAGCGATGCAGAAAGGTGCTCAGGACTACCTACTCAAAAAGCACTATGACATACTGGCAAGGGCCATCCGCTATGCGATCGAGCGGCAGAAGGAGATAAACAGGCGAAAAAGGGTAGAGGGGGCGCTGCAGCGTGCTCATGACGAACTGGAAAAGCGAAAAGAGCTATTAGAAGCCCAATCTGAGCTAAGAACCATTCTCACGGATGCTATACCATTACTACTGCGGGGTGCACCTCCTGAGAAGGCGAACATGTTCATTCAGCAGATGTGTGACAACATTGAAGATGCTCTGGGGAAGAAATACTTAGCTGAGGCGGAGGTGGTTGACATGAACACCATGGGTGCGGTCTTATGCAAAATAATGAACGAACTGGGTGGGAACTTCGAAATAGAAAGCGTAAACGATAAAGAATGTATAGTAAAAGGTAATGCTTGTCCCTGGGGTACACAGGCACAGAGAAACCTTGTATTGTGCATGCTCTGCAAAGGGATATTCTCAAGGCTTGCATCAAAGGTATTCGAGAATGTCGCTGTGAATCTCAATAAGACGATTGGGAATAGGGACGATTGTTGTATTATAATAATTCATGTGTATTAACGTTGGGCAGACCGTTAAGTTTGTGCCAAAACTTCTTTTATTGAAAGTATATTTATTTTTATGATAATACCACTTCTTATTAGAAGAATAAATAATTGTGATGCTCATAATAGTATAGCTATGAATCCAAAGGGGGGGTTAAAGAACTTGGAGCGGTTATCAACAGGTATAGAAGGGCTTGACTCATTAGTCCAGGGTTATCCTAAGGGGCGGGCTATTCTCGTAACGGGCGAGTCGGGCGCGGGGAAGACGATTTTAGGATTGCAATTTTTGAATGCGTGCTGCAAAGCTGGCGTTAAATGTGTGTACATAGCGATGGAAGAGAGGCCGGAAGACATAAAAGCCCAAGCGATGAGTT
>JAPWVK010000104.1 GCA_029241965.1 Candidatus Methanophagales archaeon | reverse complement strand
TGGCTCGTACCAGTCTTTATCTGTTGAAACCTCAAGCGTGAGGTTAGTTTGTAGCGATGCAGTTACTGTGTAATCTGCTCCCTCACTCGGCACATTCGCAGCAGTGACGTTCACTATCCAATCTCCTGGAACAGGATTCTCGACGGCGTAAAACTCGTAATTGAATGGTCCCCCGTCATAAACAACATATTCGATGTTTGGATCGTTTTCGGCAACTGATGGATTGATCAAAGTGCCGTTCGGCATTTTCAATGTCAAATTTAAATCCCCGTCCATCCAGAGTACAGAAAAAGCTGCTTCAGTACTTTGATCGATTGTGATCGTATGCATCTTTGTTTCGTTGGGATTTATTACGCCCTGAATGAGGGAAGTAAATGGCATTAACTCTGAAGAGTTATCTGATGAAACTGGGGGGTCGATGTCATCTAAAATTGCATTGAATACGTCTTCGCTGTCAAGCAATCCCCTTTTATGGTTTTTTTTATCATTATGAATGCAATTAAAAGTGCCTAAATGCTCGTAGTCGTCACCTTTGCGGTTAACATTATTGACTGGAACTACTCCATCGTCTTCACCCCGCAATAACTTATTATTAGTGCCATTCCCTGCGATAGTATAATAACTAACACCTTCAACATTGGATGTTTTACGATTAAATCTTTCAACATTTCCTGGAGTTAGCCATCGTCCCCACGTGTATAGGGGTATGAAGTGTGCCATTGCAGACCCATGATTTGGTGTGCCGATCATGACCAAATTTTTAACATTGGTCTTCTTTTTGTCCTCTTTTCTTTTGTGTATATATGCTCTTGCATCTAATCCTCCTTGACTGTGTGCAACAATATTAAACTTATCCCAATGCATATCTTCTATCTTTTTATCCAATTCATCAGCCCGTTTTTCTGGTGGACCATCTGACAGTTTAACGGTTCTGTATATGATATCGTTGTCTTGCAAAAACTTTTCAAACGTTTTCCAATTCGTTGGATCTCCTTTCCAGCCATGCACTAAAATCCAAGGCGTCTTTGCTGTTTCTGTAACTTCTACTGTCAATTCACCCCAATCACATTCTACACACCAGCATCCTGAGCCTGTTGTATCAATATAAATTTTAACGCTATTTGCTCCTTCAATGATATAAGATGGATTAACCGTAAATGTGCATGTGCTCCATTGACTGTTGGCGCCGGTTAAAGTTCCAAGATAATGACCGTTGAAATACACTTGGTCGATTTCGGGACCACAACCTGAAGAGCCAGGTATATCAACATCGTAAACACTGAGTGTGAGTGTAGCAGATTTTATATTAGATGTCTCTACGTCGGCAACATTAATGTAAAAATTGATTAGATTATCTCCACCATCACAGGGTTGGTACCAGTCTAATTCCGGAGCTGTGTCTGTTCTAAATTTTTTAACGTTTTCGGATAGCGAAGTTGTCTTTATACTCTGTGTTGTAATATTTTTAATAGATGGTGCATCTTCAGGTGAATCCCCATTATTTACTCCCTCGCAATCGTCTCGCTCCTCATTATTTTCGAAACGCATATCATTGTCTATTGGCATACTGTGGTGAAGAAGAGCGGTTATGTTTTCTGAAGTGAAAGTATCACCAAAAGATGAGTTATTTGTTGAAGGATTATGAACTGCAATGCAGGGCGTCATGCAACTTGTGACTAACACCAAAACCAAAACAATCGAAATTGCTAATAGTTCCCAAGCGATTTTATCGCGCATGGTTATTCCCTTCTTTATCTTACCTATTGATAGCTCGCGCATTAAAGCGAATGCAATATTTATGACATAACAAATTGCAGGGTATATATAAACCTTCCGATTTTTTTCGATATTGGTATCAAAAACATCTCTCAGTCCTTTTTAAATCTGCTCTAAAACAGCTCTTTTTTATCTTTCTCTTATCAGATTCCAACATTATAGTGGATATCCAATCATCGTATTTCTTGCCAGTCGCATCAACTTAAAAAAAGAAACCTTTACTAAAGAAACAATCTGATAGCGGGTATCCAATCTTTGTAGTTCTTGTAATCTCATCCTCCCTTACAATTCAGCGGATTCGCATCCGAATCGAAGACATGCGCGAGCAGCAGTTGCACATCCGCGTCACCTATGCCGCCGCTGCCGTCAACATCGCCCGCCCACGGTTCAATCGGATACCCGCTTGGTTTAGCCACATGATTCATTAGCAGCCGCACGTCCATGACGTTCACGATACCGTTTCCATCAACGTCACCGCATTTCCATATATTAAACATGCAGTTGTTGGTTTCATTGCTTTCGGCCACGGTATTATTGTTGTCGGTGCATACCGTTATGTTGTCGTTTGGTGCTGTGTAGTCCCATGTGTAACCATCGAAACAACCAGTGTAGCTCTCGTTAGGCACAAGTGCTACATATACAGGATCGTATGCCGCTTCGACACCCTCCACGAACAACGTTGTGTTATGCCCCACCGATGCTGTTCCGTTTCCCGTGTTTGTTACATTATAGCAAATCGTGCAGTTATTGGGCCAGCACACCCACGTATCGGTGATTACAAGGTCTGCTATAGCCGTCAATCTGGCGCGGAGACAGGCGTTCCAGCCATAGTCTGCCAAGTCCGTCCAAGAACTGCTATCGGTGTGCCTAATAAAGCTTACGCTAGTCTGTATAGGTGGATCAACCCATCCAGAAATTTCTGTTTCTATAGGTATAGAATAATTATAGCCGGGGGTGGTCATCTTAACGCCAACGGTAAATTGCTGACCTGCGGTCATTGTGATTGGATTGCTCAGTTCTACAGAGTAGTAGCCATACTCTTGACAGCTATCGGTTTGACTGGCAAGTTCGGTTCCAAAAAAGCCGTTCCAAACATAGATTTCATACTGTGCATTGTTGCTCGTTGTCCAGAAATCAACATGGCTTAAATCCTCTGACTTAGTAGCAGTAAAGACACTGGCCATCCATGCACTGTTGTCCCCGTAGCCCGCAGAACTTACGTGCCCCGCTTCATCCCAGTAAAGTAGTGCCTCATCGGGAACGGGATCCTTATACTCAAGATAGGCTACTTCGGTGGCACAATTTGACTCGTATGCAAGGTACACGAAGCCTGCATTTCCCCAACCTGTTCCCCAACTGTTTTTGAGAATCCAGGCCCCTGTTCCACCATGATTGGAGTTGGGATGTGGGACCTCATCATCCCAGCCTATAATTGATACCATGTGGGTAGGGCTTACAGAACACGGATAGTAGTCATAAATGTATCCATAAGTATTATTCCAATAAAGATAACCCGTCTTGAAAGCGACTGTAACAGGTCCGTGATTATATACCGCATTCTTTATCACATCTATTTCTGAGCCATCATCCATTACAAGTCTATATCCATCAACTTTCTTAATAGATGAACAATCATCACACACACAAGACCCATCACAGTTCAAAGCTGAGGGTTTGTAGGGATTGCAGGATTCCAAAACAGAACCTTTCTTGATAAAAACCTCGCTGGCTAGCCAACCCCATCCACCTCCAAGGCAAGGGTCGGTAGAGCCGTCATACAGATAATGCCAGGACCGATCAACGCACAATGCTACGCTCTGCTCGGAGAAATCATACTCTACACTTTCGCCTATTAGAACTGCCGATTCTAATACTGTGGTTGCTCCGAAATCCCAACAGGTTCCACAGGGGTTCTGGTTTTTGACTGGAGTTACCTTACCGAAATCCCTCCAGTCGAATACACAGGGAAGCGTGTATGATGCCGGTAATCTTTCAACTGGAAGCTGATTCAGGTGGCTCAAATCTACGGGTGGGGGAATATACCCAAAAGATGTATCTGGCCGATTTTTGCAATAAGCCACAAAATCGGGATTTAGTGGCGCGAGTTTGGGCGCATAATCTGCTCCACCCCCATATTGGTTAGCGTCTGCATCCGCACAACTTTTAACTCCAATAGATGAGGATATTGTACCTGTAGCTATAAACAGCATCAATAGTGCCCCCAACATTATTGCTACTAGTTTATTCATCTTGTTATAAAAATAAAAAAGAGAAAAAATAAAACCTCTAGAGGTTAATACGGCATCATCCCGCCTGGCGGCATACCACCTGGCATCCCTCCTGGCGGCATTCCCTCAGGCGGTGGGCTCGCTCTCGTTGACGCTATCACGTCATCAATCCGGAGTATCATCATAGCAGCCTCCGTAGCCGACTCCACCGATTGCTTTTTCGTCCTCAGTGGCTCTATCACACCTGCCTGCCACATATCTACTATTTTACCGGTGTACACATTCAATCCCGCAGTCTTATCACCACGTTCATGTGCCGCTTTCAACTCCACCAGCTTGTCTATCGGGTCGAGCCCTGCATTCTCAGCCAACGTTCTCGGAATTATCTCCAGCGCCTCTGCAAATTTCTCGACCGCTAATTGCTCTCTTCCTTTTAGTGACGCACCGTATTCGCGTATTCGCAGCGTCAGTTCCATCTCTACCGCGGCACCACCCGCAACTGCTTTGCCATCTTCTATTATGCTCGCTACTACCATTAGCATATCATGTAATGCCCTCTCAACCTCATCAACCACCTGTTCGGTCCCACCTCGTAGTATTATGGAGACCGCATGCGGATTCTTGCACTTCTCTACAAACAATATCTTACCGCCACCCATCTTTCGCTCATCCACAAGTCCGGCATGCCCTAAATCACTTTCGCTCAGCTCTTCCAGGGTAGTTACGATATTACCACCGGTTGCTTTTGACAATCTCTCCATATCGCTCTTCTTCGACCTTCGCACCGCTAAGATACCGTATTTCGCGAGATAATGCTGCACGGTTTCATCTACACCCTTCTGGCATATCACTACGTTCGCACCACTATCATTTATATGCTCTACCATCTCTCGCATCTCCCGCTCTTCCTCATCAAGGAACCCCTTTAACTGGTCTGATGTCGTTATCTTTAGTTCTGCACTCATCTCGGTCTTCTTCACTTCCAGCGAGGTACTGATCAAAGCTATCTTCGCATCTTCCACTTTCGTTGGCATTCCAGAATGCAGCACTTCCTTGTCTATCACGATCCCCTGCACCAACTCTGTATCTTCTATTCGCCCTCCCACTTTCTTCACCACGTCTATATTGTCTATATCTACCACTTTGTGCCCATCATGTCCGGTCTCTGCTATTCCCTTAACCGCTTTCATTGCAATTTCCGAGAGGAACTCACGAGACGCTTCGGCGAACTTGCCCGTAATCGAGGTTCTTGCTATCTTCTTCAAATCCTCTTCGTTATCCACATCAATATTCGAAGCAATTTCGTTCAGCACTTCTCGCGCCTTCTCTGCTGCGAGTCTATAGCCCCGATTGACTACTGATGGGTGCAATTGCTGCTCTAATAGGTCTTCCGCCTTCTTTAGCAGTTCCCCGGCAATCACAACAGAAGTCGTCGTGCCATCGCCCGCAACTGAGTCCACTGTCTTCGCTACTTCTACTATCATCTTCGCTGCGGGGCTCTCTATTTCCATCTCCTTTAGAATAGTCACGCCGTCGTTTGTTATTACCACGTCACCAAGGGCATTCACGAGCATCTTATCCATACCCTTTGGTCCCAATGTGGTACGAATCGCTTCAGCTACTGCCTTCGCTGCATTTATGTTCGCCGTCTGGGCATCCCTTCCTTGTACCCGTTCACTACCCGCTCCCAATATCAGTATCGGGATTCCACCTAATTGTCCTGCCATTTTTATCTTTCCTCGTAAACTATACTTTCGTATGTTTTGCTTTAACTATAAGCTTATTTCCAACTAACAATTATAAGATAGTCATATAAGTATTTCGGGCGGGTATGCTGTATGTATGGATATAGAACGAAGAAGGTGGGAATGAGAAGAGTATGAGACTGGTGATGAAGTTCGGCGGTGTAGCACTCGCAAATGGTGGAAAGATAAAAGCAGTAGCAGATTTGATAAAGGGAATCAAAGAAGGGGCGGATGGAAAGGAAAAAGAGCTGGTCATTGTTACTTCTGCTCTTTTCGATGTTACGGATCTATTACACGAGACTGCACCCCGAGTAGTAAAGGAGGGGCGAGTGGAAAAGGTAAAAGAATTCGTGGAGGCTTTTAGAGCGAAGCATGATACCGTAGCGTCTGATGCCATAGCGGATGAACGTGTATTGAACGTAGTGAAGGGCGAGCTAAAAGAGCGGATAGAGGAGCTGGAGAAAGCTCTAATTGGTATATGTCTCTTAGGCGAATTAACCGCGAGGTCGTGTGACTACATCGTCTCGTTCGGCGAACGTTTAGCTGCACCCATACTGGCAGGCACATTACAATCAATAGGAATAGATGCGGTGCATCTCACCGGCGGTGAGGTGGGGATAATAACAAATAAGGACTATGGCAATGCACAGTTAATAACTGGTGCGGAGGCGACGATAAGAGCGCGAATTACGCCTTTGCTGGCGGATAATAAGGTACCAGTCATTTGTGGCTATATCGGGGAAACAAAAGAGGGGATAACAACAACCACGGGTAGAGGCGGCTCGGACTATACCGCCACGCTGATTGGCGCGGCAATAGATGCCGATGAGACATGGCTCTGGAAGGAGACAGAAGGGATAATGAGTGCCGATCCCAAGATAATCAAGGATGCGAGAAAGATACCTTATGTTTCATACATGGAGGCGATGGAACTATCTTATTTCGGCGCTTCCGTACTCCATCCGCGGGCAATAGAACCAGTGATAGAGAAGAAAGTACCAATTCGTGTGAAGAATCTGTTAATGCCCGAAGACGAAGGCACACTTATAGGTAATAAGTCAGAACAGACGAAGAAGGCGGCTAAAGCCATTACGCTCATTGAGAATACTTCTATTATCAATATCGTAGGGACAGCGGTGAAGAGCATATCTGAGCTTGCAGCGCGTATATTCACCGTCTTAGCCGCAGAAGGTGTGGACATTATTATGATCAGCCATGGTTCATCGGAAAGGGCGATTTCGGTCGTTATCAACAGTGCACAACGGAAAAAAGCAATTAATGCGTTACAGAATATTAATAGTAACGGCACGGTGATAAGAGATTTTACGTCTAATAGTAACGTCTGTGCAATGGGTGTTGTTGGTACAGGTATGGCAGGAACGCCAGGTGTTGCAGGTAAAGTCTTTTCCGCTCTGGGCAAGGAAGGCGTGAGTGTGATAATGATCTCTCAGGGTAGTTCGGAGTACAATATCTCATTCGTAGCGAAGAAAGAAGATGCGTATAGGGCTGCGCAAGCGATACACGATATGTTTGAGATGGGAAAGTGAGAGTAATTATACGGAATTCTGCACAAGCGTTGGTATGAAAATATCTTATTAATACGGGTTTAGCACGGAGCCCGCAGAGAACACAGAGTGTCAAGGTAAATATTTATCTCGACTCCGCGCTCTCCGTGATCTCGGCGGTAAGCAAATACCCTTATTATTTCATGCTCAGGAGTGTAACCTGTGGATCATGAAAGTTTCTTTTTGAAAGACGGGTTTTCACTGCTTAAAACTATAGAGGCTGCCCAACAACCAAAAATAGAATAAAAAGAAAGGTATGTAGGGCTTTAAACCCAAAAAGAAGCGCTATTTTTACGGTCAAAATCAATTGTGGGATAGTTTCTATAAATATAAAGGCTCTTCGCTATTTCATGTGGGTAGGTGTAGTTAAGTGGCTGCCAAATAATCCAAAATCAGAAGAAAAAGGAGGTTAGATATTGCTTTAAATCTAAAAAGAAGGATTGAAAATGTTGGTAAGGTGATTGTAAGACCGCTTCTTAGGCGGTTAAACTTGACATAAACGAAGGACATTATTGATTTCGTCTTTGCAAAGATG
>JAPWVK010000103.1 GCA_029241965.1 Candidatus Methanophagales archaeon | reverse complement strand
TAGCTATCGACAAAAAATGAGAAAAATGAGAAAATGAACTGTTAAGTGGAGTTAAAACCCGAAAAAGATACCAAAAATCGAAAATATGAGCAATAAGTCTTAGTGGATTCTTTAAAAAGGAGTTAATCAAAATTCTCTTAAGTACTTTATTGGCTCTTTTGTCCCGGGTTAACCAAAAAATCTTGTGTGATTCTCGTGGTTTTTTTCCCCCCGCTATACAAATATATTTTTTCTTGCTGAAAATAGGTACCTTGTGGTGACGAACTTAATACCACAAATACCCCTGACATACTCCAGAGCATGAGCATATATCAAATATATTTTTATGCTGAACCACTTGATGTTTTATAATCGGGGATGATATAAGACATACTAAATGACGAAAATAGAGCGCACATTCTTAGCGCTAAAGCCAGGAGGCATAGAACGATGTCTCTTAGGAGAAATAATAGGGTGATTCGAGAGGAAAGGCTTTATGTTTATAGCGTTGAAACTCACAATGGTGAGCAGAGAGTCGACGGAGAGACACTATGAAGAGCATAGAGGTAAGGACATCTTTGATGACCTTGTTTCATACACTACATCCGGTCCAGTAGTTTTAGCGATAATCAATGGCGGGGACGCGATAGCAGTGGCGAGAGAAATGGTAGGGGCTACGGATCCAAAACTTGCGAAACCCGGAACTATAAGATCAGACTATGGCTTAGACATGCGAAGAAACCTAATACACGCGTTGGATTCCGCAGAATCCGCGAAACGCAAAATCGCGCTCCATTTTCCTAATCTTAACATTGAGTAAGTTTTTTTATACTGTTATTCACGAAATCATGATTTGTGGCGAAGAGCGGAGATGATGAATGAGGCAAATAGCTTTTTATGGTAAAGGTGGCGTTGGAAAATCCACTGTGAGTTCGAATGTTGCGGCAGCATTAGCAGAGCGTGGGCTATCTGTGCTGATGATTGGCTGTGATCCGAAGCACGACTGCACGATGAACCTGCGAGGCAATGTGGAGATACCAACCATTCTTGAAGTATCAAGAGATAAAGGAATTGAGAGTGTCGGTCTTGACGAGTTGGTAGCGGGGAACATTATCGAGCTCGATGAGGTCATCTATAAGGGTTATGGCGGTGTGTATTGCGCCGAGTGCGGGGGACCAAAACCGGGTTTCGGGTGCGCGGGTAGAGGAGTCATTGTCGCAATAGACCTGCTCAAGAGATTAAATGCCTTTGAACGACTAAAACCAGACGTTGTGATATACGATGTGCCCGGGGATGTAGTATGTGGCGGTTTCGCAATGCCTTTGCGGAAGGGTTTGGCGGATGCAGTCTATATAGTAACATCTGCGGATTATCTCGCCATTTACGCTGCTAACAATATCTGTCGGGGTATCAGCGAGTTCGCAAATAAAGGCGGGTCACCACTGGGCGGCATCGTCTATAACGTTAGAGGTATGCTAGATGAAGAAGATGTGGTTCGCGATTTCGCCGAGAAGGTAGGTTCGCAAGTTATCGGGCACGTACCGAACGCACATCAGATTGCAGAAGCTGAGATTGAAGGCAACACCGTGATAGAATATGCCCCCGATAGCGAGATTGCCGCGCTGTTCCGTGAGTTAGCCGTGCGAATCTACGAGAATGAGCTAACTTCTGCTCCCGCACCATTATCTTCAGAAGAGATGAGGATAGTGGGTCAGGTAATCAGAGAGAGAACAAAAGAGAAGTATAAATAAAGTAGCGATATGGATAAATTATTGTAACTACTCACCCACTACGAATTTATTGCAGATAAGACTTTATATTATCCATCCCAATAGTTGTAAATAAAACCTTTCAATTGATGGAGGAACAATGCGATGAATATACCTACCCGTGATGAAATTCGTGAAGCT
>JAPWVK010000102.1 GCA_029241965.1 Candidatus Methanophagales archaeon | reverse complement strand
GTCAAAATGATATTTACTGCTTTTGGCTTTGACCTATATCAATTATGTACGCTCAAAAAGCAGGGAGCCGTATAGGATAGCGGTAGCTATCGACAAAAAACGAGAAAAATGAGAAAATGAACTGTTAAGTGGAGTGAAAAACAGAAAAAGATACCAAAAATCGAAAATATGAGCAATAAGTCTTAGTGGATTCTTTAAAAAGGAGTTAATCAAAATTCTCATAGATATATAAGCTTTACAACCATTTTCTTCTATTCATTTTTCGGTTTACAAATATCAATAGTTGGTACATATTTTTATATAAAAGGAAACTATATAAAATTTAAAAATATAGGGGGTGATTGAATGACGGCAAAATGTCAGTATTGTGGAAAATCTTTTCCAACAGTAAAACAAAGGAATATGCATGAAGCTAAGTGTCCACTAAAGGACCCGAGTATCCGATTGGAAAATGAACAACGCAAAATTGCGGAAGGTCGTTATTAAAACATTCTGAGTGATGCTACATTTTACATCACTCTATATTTCCCAATCCTCCTTCTCATATTTTACTAAAAACATTCCGGCATCTTCCGAAATTTCACCATCGTGAACTTATGAACTTATCCACACACCGATTCTATTCCCTTAAAAAGCAGTCGTATCGTCTGAAAGTGATATGGGCACCATTAAGCAGTCACTCATTTTATTTACACCTTCAGAGCCCATATTTATGCTGAAACTTGGATATAAAGAGCTTTTATTAATAGCTTAAGATGTAATAAAAATATATTCACACTATTGTGTATATGCTAGGAGGGATTACAGGTGCCGTTGATCTTTTTAGACTATTTTAAGTGCATTAAAAATTAAACAACAGACGAAATAAGGAATATGTTGAAAAGGACACCATTCACAACCTTTTTTGGCAAACTGCCCATTGGGATGATAAGATGGTATCCCCTGCTCGCCTTCACGACTCACTTCCCCGCCATGCTGCCAATCAACTCGAAATCATCTTTTGGGATAGTTCTCATCGCCTTGCCCATGAGATGCCCGCTCCACTTATTCTTATTCGTTATGAACTTCAGCTTCGGTATAAGCGGTTTAAACACCACCGGTTTCTTAAATATTTGCACTGGCTTAATTTTGATTCTTAACGGAAACGTTTCAGTTCCCATCCCTATTGGTACTTGGAATATCTTTTTGTCGTCAGTATAAACAGTAGAGACCGCCTCAAAGATACCGGCAATTCTTGATTCTTTTATCTCGTCATTGATTTTTTCTTGTTTGAGGTACATCAGAAATGTATCACCTGCATTCACCTTTGAAATCGTGTTCTTATGCCGTTCCGCCACGCCCCAGATATTCGTATCTTTAACGACATGCCAATTCGCCTCATTCGATATGCACAGCCAATAACTCATTTTTTATTTACCCCTCCTATCTCATCCTTCACGTTGCTTTTTCAAGCATACACCTACAAATATAGTTCTACATAATGATCCCGCATACATAATAAACTTGTTGTAATATAAAATCATATGAAATACAGCGTTCTAAGGCACCCATTCCACTCTGCATATCGCACTTTTTACGGATATCCATTTTTTATAGCTTTGCCAAGCGATTCTGCAACAAGTCTATTATTGTTTTTTAGACCGCTTTTTCCGGCACATGCTATGCTGTCGTATGTTAAAACAACAAGCACTATCTGTGGGTTCGCAAGAGAGTAACTTGACGGCATGGCAAACGCCGTCATCCCACGACTTATGCCACTCCCGTGGCAAGACAAAGCGAAGCAATAAGCGCATCCAATTGAATTCGCTCGTTTGCACCCTCTATAATCCGGTAATCCGTCTCTCCTATACGATCCATCAGTTCCACCTTCTGCCTCGTGGAAATATCCATGTTTATCACACGCCGGTGCATCTGCGCTAATATCTCGTCACCTGAGATTCCGTTATCCAGCAACGCTTCTAATTTATCCAGTGCCACAAAAAAATTACCGCCTAACGCCTCTTTTATCAAATCCTCTATCTCCTCAGGTCTTGCCGTTGCCGTTATCTCGTATATCATATCGGGTTTTATTTCGGTGTCGAGAACCGCAACACTTTGCAATGCGTTTATCGCCCTTCGCATATCGCCCATCGAGACATAGTGCAACGCCTTGACTGTATCTTCTGACAACTTCAACCCTTCCTTTTCGGCAATATACAAAATTCGAGCCTTTAACGCCTCATAAGAAAGCGATTTGAACCGGTACACTGAGCATCTGGATTGTATGGGATCTATTATTTTAGAGGAGTAATTACAACTGAGAATAAACCTACACGTTCCCGAATACCGCTCCATCGTTCTTCGTAACGCAGACTGTGCTGCATCAGTCAAAGCGTCCGCTTCATCCAGGAAGATAATCTTGAAATCTGAGCCACCAATAGGCATGGTTCGCGCGAAGTTCTTTATCTTGTTGCGAACCACTTCTATTCCCCTCTCATCCGACGCGTTCAACTCGGTAAAGTTCTCCGACCAGGTATCTTCAAAGAGCTCCCGCGCCATAGCGACCGCAGCGGCTGTTTTTCCCACGCCCGCCGGTCCGGAGAAGATGAGATGCGGCAAATTCTTCCTGCGGACATAAGACTTGATATTGCTTATTATGTGATCCTGCCCTGCCACCTCGTCCAGCTTCCTTGGTCTGTACTTCTCAGTCCATATCTCTTCTCGCGGCATTACTTCTCTTTTCCTTAATATAATAACACTTTCTTTCTAAAGAATGAGTATATCCTTTTGTAAAGTTTCTAAGAAACGGTTTGTGCTAAAAGGAAAACGATTATTGATAAAGTTTTTCTTCTAAGATGACTTAAAAGTATTCATGGATATTGATTTAGCGTTGTCATTGGTGACGGTATTTATCATGCTATTTGTGGTAATGGACCCTCCAGGTAATATTCCCATATTTATGGCGTTAACTGGGGATATGACCGTAAAAGAGCGTAAAAAGGAGCTTAATTACGCTGTTGTTGTTGCTACTGTCCTGCTGCTCATTTTCGCTTTCCTTGGCAAGATTATTCTATATGTACTGGGCATAACTACGGATAGTTTTATGATAGCAGGTGGGATACTCCTTTTGCTCATCTCCTTTGACCTTTTGCGTGGTGAGCACAAATACGGAGTGCGTGGAGAATCTGGGGTGGGCGCAGTTCCGTTAGGGACGCCTTTGCTTGCGGGTCCCGGTGCTATAACGACCGTCATGGTGATAATACAATCTCGTGGTGTTGGTTTTGTTCTTTTTGCTATTTTCTCCGCCGTCATCGCAACAAAGCTTGTATTAGAGCAATCCGAGCGGATATTAAGTATAATCGGTAAAGTGGGGTCTGAAGTGTTAAGCCGTGTAATTGGTATAATCGTGGCGGCAATTGCGATACAGTTCATAGGAGATGGCATAATCGGGATGATTTAGCTATGCCGATTACTTCTGTTGAACTTTAGGGCTTTTGTGGTGTTTCCACTCTTTTTATAACGGCGAAGTTTTACATACCACCAAATACTAAAAATAAAGAGAAAGAGGGTCGTAATAAAACAAAAAAACCCTCTTAGTTATTTTTTGTGGGTTTACACTCTTTTTCGTCTCAACACGAAATATGCGACTGCTAATAGGCCTGCAATAGCGAAAACTGCTTCAAAGCTGGGCGTTGTCGTCGGTGTAGATGTTGGCTCTTCTGTTGCTGTTGCTGTTGCCTCATGTTCTTCTGCTACTGTTGCTGTTGCTGTTGGACTTGGTGCCAATGTTGCCGCTGGTGCTACGGTGGGCTTTGGTTTTGGAGTAGGTGTCGCCTTTACAATCGGACCCTCCAGCGCAATAGGATCCCCAAGCACGACTTCGCCATTATCGGCAATAGACCATTCACAGTAACTTCCCTTTACATCACCGTTCTTATCGAAACTGATGTCGCCCGAAGCGCCCAGATAGTTTACCGAATAATGCCCCTCTCGAATAATTCTTAAAGCCTCACCGATGTCCGTGGTTTTTATATCAGCAGGCAGATTCGCAACATCGCGTAAACTGTCGCGGATAACAGTACCGGAAGAGACATCGCCCGCTTTCTCCATTGCAAGCGCGACCAGAGCCACCGCATCATAGGCGTTGGCGCAGTAACCGATAGGCTCCTGGCCGTATAAGTCAGTATAGTTCCGCTTGAAATCATCGTATGCTGGACCTACAACTCGCGGGTCGGGCGCTGTACCCTTCAATCCCGCTATGATATAGTTACCCGCATCGTCCTTGCCCACCATATCCGCCAAATCGTCACTCATGAGCCCTTCCGTAAGCAGCCAGTCTATATCATCTATATAGCCCTTTTTGTATGCCGCCTTTAGCATGCCACTACCAGTCTCTGGATATCCGCACAGCATAACGAAATCAGGGTTCGTTGATGCTACTTTTTCTACTTCCGAGTTGAATGTGGTTGTATCAGGATCGTATCTCACGGATTTTAGTACCTTTCCACCGAGAAGTTCGAATTTCTTCGTGAATGCTTCCTCGAAGCCTATCCCGTAGGTGTTCCAGACTACCAACGTGCTTGCCGTCTTATACCCCTGCTGGATGGCGAGCCGTGCCATTGCTATTCCTTGCAATGCGTCTGAGGGACACGTTCGGAAGAAAAGGTCGTTGTCCTTAAAATCAGTAAATTCCGCGGCAGTAACAGAAGGCGAAATCTGAAGAACGCCGTTGCTCGTGGTATAATCAATGACCGCCATGCAAGGTCCGCTGCCCGTGGTGCCAATTATTACGGGTACCTTGAGCACACCAACAAGCTCACGTGCCTTTGTAATGGCTACCTCGTCTGAGGTCTCCGTATCCCGGGTGATGAGCTTAAGCCTTTTGCCAAGCACACCCCCATTGTCGTTTACCTCTTTCACCGCCATTTTCATCGCATCGGTCTCGGGTTCGCCGTAAGTGCCCAGGTCACCGGTATATGCGTACAGAACGCCTATGGGTGCTTCATCATCCGCTGCGCACACTGTACCGCCTGCTTGAAAAACTGCCAGAACTAAAGTCGCAATAACTAAACACTCTACTATTCCTTTTGCTTTCATATTTTGTCCTCAAAGATTTAAAAGTTGATTATAACCTTAAAAAGATTGTGGTTTTTTTGATGGCTTTTGATGCCCTATTCAGTGATCTCAATTATCTGTGGTTATTTGGCTGATTATCTTAGCTGATATGGGACATCAATGCATTTTTGTCCCAAAAGTCGAGAAGGGGATACTTTTTGAGCTATTTTTTGTGAACCATGAACTGCAACCTCTTAGCGGGCACTACATTTAACATCCCCGTATTTGTATATCCAGGGCAAAAAAACCACGAGATTTTACAAGATTAACACAAGAAAAGGGGAGTTAGTAAGGGACTATCCGATATAATCGCCAACATAGTGCATAAAACGGATTACTGTGACTGTTCTCTCGTGGAAATCTGTGTAATCTTGTGGTTAACTAAACAAATACACATCTCCACGGACATAACAATACAACTTTCATTCTAAAATGGTTCTTTAATCCCGCGTTTTCCTTCTTTCTTCCACCCGCGTTGCCGTATCTAATGCGATCCCCAACGCTTTGAATATCGCCTCTATCTTGTGATGTTCGTTCTCACCCTTTGCATAGACGTGGATAGTGAAGTTTGCATGTGTGGCGAAAGAGTTTATGAAATGTTGTATGTTCTCAGTGCTGAGATCCTCTACTCGTTCCTTACTGAAGTCCACCTCGAACACCGTATAACTTCTGCCTTCGCCCCCTATACTGCCTATGTCCACCGCGCATCTTGCTATGGACTCGTCCATGGGTACAACGGCAAAACCATACCTCTCAGTCTTCTCTCTCTCGCCTGTCCCCCCCATTGCTTTTTTAAACGCCTCACCCAACGCGATGCCGACATCTTCTACGATGTGGTGACTCAAGTCGCCTTCCGCCTTCACAACAAGATCAAAAAAGCCATGTTTTGCGAATGTCGCGAGCATGTGGTCAAAGAATTTTATCGTGGTGTTTATGTCTTGCTTGCCAGCACCGTTAATGTTCAATTCTACCTTAACATTCGTCTCTTTCGTCGCTCTTTTTATGTTTGCCGTCCTCATATTCGGGTCATCTCCTAACTATGTTAATAACGCTATATTTAAAAAGAGCTTTGTATCTGTTCAAAATTCGGTAGGATTTGATCTTCTATTTGTCTTCTGCAATTACAAACAATCTACTGCCTCTTACCCGCCAGAAACAATCCTGATAATAGTTATTTCACCTTCTGCAACTTCTTCATCTTCGGGCACCGGTTTTCCGTTGCGGAGCACCAACACTTCCACCGGATTTACACCAAGCTGTTTCAATACATGCTCGTAGGTATCACCCTCCGTGGCTTCTATACTCCGCTCTTCTGTTTCATCCGAAACGATTTTTACTTTGACGTCCATCTTTTCAAAAAAGCAATTTTTATTTTTCGCTTTACCAAAGAACTAAACTATTCAAGGTGATGACGAGTTCTCTATTAAAGAAAGCGATTTTATCCACTCGCCCTTAGCTTCTCGTGTCGTACCGACAACCAATCTTGTTCCATCTCCTGTCTTCTCCACCACACCGCGTGCTTCTATCGTCTCGCCCTCCAACGCCTGCCCCGTGTAAGTATGCGTAAAACAAAGAACTTCGTTTATTTTGGGATGGTCTATTTCATATATCGCAGGACTATCAAAGGAGAAGGAGGCGTCTTTCACGTCCGCGGTTATCTTAGCATAGCCCCCCTTTTCCCCCTGCTCATAAATCCTACTGTCTAATAGCTTTATTTCTGCCCAATCTCTAACGTATAAAATATCAAAGTATATGTTGTCAATTACACCCCTATTCCTCTTCCTCTTCTCATGCCTGACAAACTGCTCGTAACTCAACTCTGGATTCCTCTTCGCGTAAATCTGCCGCCACGTCCCTTCTTTCAAGTCTTGAATAACGCCCCTTTCTTTCGCTTCGTCTATAACCGCTCTCACGGTATTAAAGTTATTCCGACCATAGACGACGAAATCGTAATCCGACCCTTCACCATTGAGTCCGCATAAGAATGAGCCCGTGATGCCTATTCTGTCTTGGGGTACGTGCCCACGCAGCAGGTCATAGATACACCTAATTTTAGCTTCGCGTTCGGCGATTACCGGCAGCCGCTCTTCAGGTCGTAGGAGTTCCGATATATCCGCCTTTGGAACAATGTGCACCTCTTTTACATACTCGGGACGATGCCGCATCAGGAACTTATAACCCTCATAAAAATCCAGTTTCCTGTATCTACCGCGTTCCGATACCCGCTCACCTCTTTCGTCCGGGACGTATCGCAGAAGACATTTTACTGACTCCTCACCTGGAAATTCATAACTGACCACAGAGAAAATCCAATCTTGCTTTGTTACTACAAAATCCCTTATCCTTGCTTTCATCAGGCGGTACCTCTAAAAACATATCATAATTTATATCTATAATGTGTCTAATCTATTACGAACAAGATGAAGCTACTATTGAGGAGATTCTCGTCAGATTTGCATGATACACCATATACGGCTGAAGTAATCCTCGAAACCGGTGCGAAGATAAACATAGACCGGGCGAATGTGGACGCTGTGCGTAGCGAACTCATCATTGACGTTCCGAATGATAAAGTAGAACAGGTATCAGCGCTTTTTAAGCAGAAAGGAGTTGAAGTGCGGCGATTGGTGAAACTAATCGCATGGGATGAAGAAAGATGTATCCACTGCGGTGCCTGTATCTCTGTTTGCCCCGCGGGTGTATTTACGTTTGATCAAGCCTGGACTATACATCTGGACGAAGAGAGGTGTATTCGGTGTGACGTATGTGTAAAAGCATGCCCTCTCAACGCTTTGGCGTCTGTGGATTGATTTGACTAGTAGAATTCAAAATATAGCTTTAGAAATATCCTTTCCAACTCCTGACAGTTTCTCATGCCCTTCCCTTTCATATTTTTCGTCATATAAATTCTACCTGTCTTTGTGCATACCCCCTAATTACTCCTCCTCTTTGAATTCTTCCACACTTATCTCTCCTCCTTCCTTCTCCATCAACTTCTCCACTTTGTATTCCGCCTCGTCTAACTCCTTGTTGCAAAACTTGCACAATCCCATGCCCTCTTCGAATATCTTCAACGAATCTTCCAACAAGAGGTTTCCTTCCCCCAGCATCTCCACTATGCTCTCTAACCGCTTCATCGCCGCCTCAAAAGTCATCACGCCCGCCGTTTCTTTTCCTTCTTTCATTTCTTCTTATTCCTCCTCAAATTATTATTTGACAATCATTTCTTTGTCTTCTTCTCTTTCACTTCTGATATTGCTTCTCCATCCGTAAACAACACCTTCAGCGCATCACCAACCGAAATATCATCTACACTTCTTACTACTCTGCCATCAAGTTGCGAGCAGATACTATACCCTCTCTCAAGGATTGCCAGAGGACTTAAAGCGTCCAGTTTGCCAATAAGAGCTTGTAAGCTTTTCCTATCTAATTCCACATGATGCGTAATCTCAGCGTGCATATTCCGCTTTATTTCATCTACCGTCTGCCGGTACTGATTTATCCTTTCCGTTGGCTTTCTGAATAAAACACTCTTTTCTATGCTCTTTAACCTCTGCCTATGAACTTCAATCGCGTTAAAGACATTTTGTCGTAGTCTCAGCTCAAGAGAACCCAAATGCCGCTCTATCTCCCGTTTATCTGGCACAATAAGCTCCGCAGCTTCCGAAGGCGTCGCAGCTCGTTTGTCCGCAACGAAATCGGCAATAGTAAAGTCCGTTTCGTGACCCACAGCGGAAACAACGGGTATTTCTGAAGAAAAAATCGCTCTTGCTACTGACTCTTCATTAAACGCCCATAACTCTTCTATCGAGCCGCCGCCTCGCCCCACCACCAGCACATCTATCCACTCAAACTCTTTATTCGCTCGGTTCAGCAACTGAATTGCCTTTACAATCTGTATCGGTGCTTCTCCACCTTGCACCACCACAGGCGCCAGCAGAATATGTACATGTGGAAACCGTCTCCTTGTAATATTTAACAAGTCGCGGATAACCGCACCGGTTGGCGATGTAATAACGCCGATCGTGCGTGGAAACGTAGGTATCGGCTTCTTATGTGCGATGTCAAACAAACCTTCTCCTTTTAACTTCTTCTTTAACTGCTCAAATGCAAGATATAACGCTCCTATTCCTGTCTCCTGGATTTCCTCCGCGTATAATTGATAAGCCCCCTTCTTCTCATACACGCTTATACGACCTCTGACTATCACGCTCATGCCATCCTCAAGAGCAAATTTCAGCAAGGCACTCCTGTCGCGGAACATCACGCATCGCAACTCCGAAGATTCATCCTTAAGCGTGAAATATAAATGCCCGGAAGTGGGTTGACTGAGATTGGAAATCTCGCCTTTTACATATACGTCTCGTAACAACTCGTCTTCGTCCAGTCTATGTCTTACGTATCGCGTGATCTCCTGCACGGTGTATATATGCGGTGTTTCTGGTTCTTCTGACCCTTTCTCTTTATCGCTTATCACTGCTGCTACTCCTTTGCTTTCAACACTTGTTTTCTCCTCCGCCTCAGCTTTCTTAAAATGCAAGAAATCCGTTAGCGTAACTTTTTGCTTCTCCATTTATGCCTCATCCCTTGTATCTCTTCCGCATGCACAATCCAAAAATCAATTTACTTATAAAAATTAAAGACTTCCGTTTTAAGATGGTTTCACTTGTTATTTATACTAAGAGACTTATAAACAATCCCAGCAAATAATGTTATAGTATGTCATTTATCCACAAAGGGTCGGGTAAGCGGAGAAAGCGATAAAGTAAGGGGGGTGTGGAAGTTGTTGAATAAAACAAAGTTCATTCTGGTAAGCCTGTTTGCAGTCTGCATAGCGGTGTCCGCATTTGCGCAGCCGGCAACGTTTCTAATCTGTGGTTTTGTTAACAACAGCAATGGTGCTGCTGTTCTCAATCCAGATGTAACGATAACGAACCTGAACACGAGCGAAGTATTCACCGCTGAGACGGGTGATAACTACTACCAGATCTCAACTTCGTCAAGGAGCGTGAGCACGGGCAATATGCTCCATTTCATGGTACGTGATAATGGCAATATAGAGGGGCGCGATTACACAGTAACGGACGAGGATATAAACAATGGCGGACTATTAAACTTCAATGTCATGCTTGAATCAGCGGAAATGTCGCAGTTCTTCGATACCGGTGAGGCAGCCAATCCATACCCAAGCATCTCCGGCATACACAACGGAACAATAACGCCAAAAGTGACTATACGTAATGTATCCCGGCTTTATACATATTCCTGTCCTGGCACTGGCGGGCATACCGAGTATGTTGCTTTTTGGCACTCAAATGGAACGCAGATAACCAAGAGGCATTGGAATGGCTACACCGATGACGACTGGCACAATATCTCTTTTCCTGCTTTCACAATGTACGCATATGATACATACAAATACAGCATACGCACGGGCTCCTATCCGCAGATAATTCACAATCAAACGCATACAAATGAATATGGAACAATCAACTGCACCGAGTTCATTGATGCAAACGGGCGTTCGTATACCGACCGGATACCAGCGATTCGCCTGGAGGGCGATTTTATACCTGCGGCCACGGGATATACTAATCCAAAGTCTGTATTCTCATCACACTACGATCCCGTGAACGTCACTGTAGATCCCTGTGTGCCTTCTTACGACTTACCTATCACGAACCTGACAATGATAACAAATTATCAAGATATAATGTCTGTGTTTGGACCAAGCGCACTTGACAATAAACCGTTTAGAACGAACGGGTTCGTTATACGGGATTACGGGAATGAAAGCGATATTGTAACTCCGTATGAAGTCATGAAGGCACAGGACATTCCTATATTCGTTACTGCCGATACTCTGCTCCATCTTTACCATATCCAGTTCAACGAGATTCTCAAAGACATTGAGGAGCGAGAATTCTTTGATTCACTCGTGGATATGAGTAATGCAATGCTCGAACGGTCTAAGACAGATTATGAAACTTTTGATGATCCTGCGATGAAGAAAGCGGCGAGAAGAAACGTTGCTTATTTCTCGGTTGCATTAACGCTCTTGCAAATGCCGACTGCAGGTTATGACGGCAGCGAAAACATCAAAGAGGTTAGTTTTACGATTCCTGACTATGTAACAGAAGAAGTTGATACGGAAATAGAGAATATAGAGGGGCACGAAGGCTTCAAGCCAAGCGAGGTGTTCAATACAAATCATAACTGCGTATGCGACTATCCGTGCTGCTATTGTGAGGATTATTCGCAATACGTACCAAGAGGGCATTATACACGAAGCGAGAAGCTAAAGCGATATTTCAAAGCGATGATGTGGTATGGCAGGATGGCGTTTCTATTAAAGGGTTGCAATGGTGATGAGGCATTGATAAGCGGGCAGGATGCAAACACATCAACTGTTCAGGCTGCTTTAATTTCTTCGGAACTGCCAGAAGTGAAAACTGGTGCTAAAACAGCGCAGGACACATGGAACAGAATATATGCAGTTACTGCGTTCTTCGTTGGTAATGCAGACGATTTGACGCCATACGAATATGTGAATGCGTTGAACAATGTCTTTGGTGAGGAATACAATTTGAGCGAACTGAGCGATGAAGCTAATTTATTGACGCTGAAGGCCGAGCTTGCGAAGATGAGAAGTCCCGAAATTTATGGAGGTAGCGGTGTCTGTGTCGTTTACCCGCCGATAACCGAGAAGAAGTTGTATGAATGTCTGGCTAAGACAAAAGGAATGCGATTCATGGGTCAGCGGTTCGTTCCTGACTCGTACATGTTTCAGCATCTGGTCGCCCCAGCAGTTGGAATGTATGTGGGAAAAAATTGTGAAGGAACTTTTACCTGTGATTACACGCAGTTGGGACCTGCGAGATGTTTCCCGCGAGGTTTGGATGTTATGACTGTGCTCGGGTCTGAACGCGCTGAGGCGATTTTAAGAGAGGCAGGGGATACAGAATATGTGGGTGAAAACACGAGCTATGATATACAATTAAATAAACGCAAATCGGAATTTGCAGATGTTGACATCGCGGAATGGAACCAGAATTTGTACTGGAGTTGGTTATACACGTTAAAACCGCTGTTGAACGAGTTCGGAAACGGCTATCCGACATTTATGCAGACAGAAGCGTGGCAGGAAAAGGAGTTGCAGACTTCGCTCGCTTCGTGGACTGAATTACGACATGATACCATACTCTATGCTAAGCAGAGTTATACTCCTCCTATGACGTCGGTGCCACCACAGGAGGTAGTAGGCTATGTGGAGCCCGTACCGGACTTTTACGCTCGTTTGTTATCATTAACAAAAATGACAGAAAAGGGATTGGAAAATCTTGATGCCCTGAATGAAACAGAGAAAGCAAGGTTACAAAGTTTAGAGTACATTCTTGAGCGGTTGATTAACATATCGGAGGATGAACTTGAGAACAAGGAGTTGAGCGAAGCCGATTATGCATTCATATCTAACTTTGGCGAGAACTTGGACGCTACTATTGAAGGTGTGAGTGAAAAAGGCAAGGAAACCACGATTGTTGCGGATGTGCATACTGATTGTAATACAGGAAAGGTCCTGGAAGAAGGGGTAGGATACGTGAAGCTGATTTTAGTCGCTTATAAAGTTCCGGATGGTAGGATAATCGTAGGTGCGGGTCCGGTATTTAGCTATTACGAGTTCAAACAGCCTATGAGTGATCGGTTGACAGATGAGAAGTGGAAGGAGATGTTACACACAGATCCACCGGAAGAACCTGACTGGGTAAAAGGGATTATGGGGTGAATGTTTGAGGTGGCCACGGAACCAAGCTCGTGGGGCGCGTTTGAACGATTACGGCGAATGAGATAGGACTGAGAGAGAAATAGTGTATATATTACTTTGCACAGAAAAAATCATATGTAACACCCGCAAAAAAATGTTGCCTTACAGAGGTGAGATGAAAGCGAAGGGCGGGCGGGATGAAAAAATCAGGAGGTGAAAAAGAAAAAAATGAACATTAAAATAGTAGTAGTGATTTTATTAGTGATGCTGGTCACCGCCACGGGAACCGTCGCTGCTGCGCAATACAGCAGCACAAGACAAAACGGGCTTTCGATGGTGCACACCTACAACTCTGACGATTTGAGTGCGGGTAAATTTGTACTTTACACAGTAAAACCGGGTATGAACCCGCAAATTCAGCGCGGGGATGCTTTCATACCGAGAACAGGGATACTCAACCCGAGGTTGCCCGTGGATGCGAAGAGAAATGTTTACACGGGTTGGAGACCGAAGATAAATATTTACAGCAAACCGGCGATTCTGACGAAAAAAGAACTAGAAACTGATAATCCCGTAACAATGGACTGCCATGAAATAGAAGAACCTGTAAAAGCAACGGGAAATAACAATCTTATTGTTAACGTAACAACGGACAAAGGTGAGTATTACACCGGAGAACCTGTGAATATAATAGTACGTTTGAGAAATAACGGTCCTGATACAGTGGACGGAAGTGTGCATCGTATGGGAGAACCTATGAAAGACCCTGATGCAACATATCTACAGTTCTCCAGCAGCAAACATGCTGATTTCTGTATAACAAAAGGAATGGACAGGCAGGTTTACCTATGGTCGTATGATAAGGATTATACAGCTTCTTTTACCGGTATAACGATAAAGCATGGAGAAACGCGTGAAATATTCCGTGCTACATGGAATCAAAAAGATAACAATGGGAATCCCGTGCCACCGGGAAAATATTACGTTGATGGATGGATGGTTTTGAGTTATTACCCCACGCCCTACACTATACAGAGTCCAATACACGGTGAGCGCATAAGTATCACAATAATAGAGAAGGAGGAGGCCAGTATATAATACACAAGACAAGCAATTATAAATATTCAAGATAGGAGAATGTCCTCATGCTCCCGTACAATGGAGTATGTACCTGGTGAAATCGCTGTCAAGTTCAAATCCGATGTCGGTGAGGATGCGATAAACACGATCAATTCAAAATGCAGATCTTCCGTAAAGCGTACTTCACGCTTTGTCCCAGAGATTAAGGTGTTAAATGTCCCCGTGGATAAAACAGTGGAGGAGATGGTCAGGACATACGAAAATCTCTCAGAAGTTAAATATGCATAACCGAACCATATAGGCCATATCGTATGGTTCCGAGTGACCCGTATTATTCACTATGTGGCATCTCGATAATTCGACATTTGAGTGAAGAAGGTAACATATTCACATAGAGAAAAAAAATATCGTGTTATGTTTAAATGTGTGTAGTGAGGGAAGGCGAAAGGCGAAGGCAAAAAATAGGGAGGAAAAGGTAGGATAAACGAGATGATGAACAAAAGAGGTCTATGCAGTCTTGTTGTGTGCATGCTGGCAGTCTGCATAGTTGTGTCCGTGCTTGCGCAGCCGGCACCTATTGCGAATATAACGACAGCAAACGAAGAAACATTAGTATTCGACACAGGTCCCAGCTTATTGTCCATATCCAAGCATCTCGGGCACACACAACGGAACGATCACGCCTTACGTGACGATATACAACGTATCTAAACTTTACACATATCCGTGTGAAGGAACAGGCGGGCATACCGAATCCGTTGTGTTTTATTATCCGAATGGAACGATGATAACGGTAGGACGTTGGGTGGGATATAGCGGTGACGGGCATAATATCACTTTCCCCGCATTCACGATGATCGCGAATCATACTTATTATTACTTGATAAGAACAAGCTCTTATCCGCAGATTCATCACGCCAATGAAAGGGAAGCGAAGGAAGGGATGGGGATAATTAATTGCACTTCGTTTGTGGATACGAATGGGCGTTCTTATGACAACTGGATACCAGCGATAAGGCTGGTAGGGAGTACATCCGATTCAAATGTAACTCTAATCGGAGATATAAAAGCGAATCCCGATGAGTATGAAGGTAAAATTGTCACAATCACCGGTAGGAACCTGGGATGGAATTGTTTTGAATGTGGTCCTGGTCCACCAGTGACACGCAGTGACGGGTGCATAGAAGATGGAACGGGGTGTATTTATGTCGCACGAGGTCGTCCTTTTGGAGAACTCCTCAAAATCGATGGGATGGTTAAGTTATATACTAAGCTTAATATCACATGCCCTTATATTGACCCGGTGTGGACGTTAGATGGTGTAGAACTCTCTTGTCACGACCCGGACAAAATTGTCAAAGTCAATGAAACTGCAAATTATACGATTATAGTTACAAACACTGAGAGAGTACGAGATACCTTCAACCTGACGATTGCAAATGCAGGCAATGCATCTATTGCTAAACTAAGTACGTATTCAATAACAATTGATGCCGGAGCGAACGATTATGTGACTTTAGAGGTTGCTGATGAATCCACCGAAAGGTATAAAGTATACAGAGTTGCTGTTACCGCAACGCCTCAAAGGAATAGGAATAATACCGATACAATCGGCACATATACAACTGTAATTATGGCGGTGTAAGACTATGAGACGGATATATAGAAATAAACATTTGGCGATTGCAGCAATGTCAATAACGATGTTGCTGGTGCTTACGTTTGGAGTGATACCGTCTTCGGCGGTGGATTGGACTTTCATGGTGTATCTTGACGGCGATAACAACTTAGAAGGCGCAGGCATTGATGATTTGAATGAGATGGAAGTGGCAGGTTCAACATCAGATGTTAATGTAGTGGTGCAATTTGATCGAATTGATGGCTGGGATTCATCGAATGGCGACTGGACGACTGCCAGAAGATATTACGTGACACAGGATACAGATCCTGCAATTATCAATTCTATTTTAATTCAAGATTTGGGCGAGGTTGACATGGCGGACCCAACTGTTCTGGCTGATTTCGCAGAGTGGGCAATTCAGAACTATCCCGCGGATAAATACGCTTTGATTCTCTGGAACCATGGAGATGGATGGTATAAAGATAAAGATCAACTGGTATGGGTTCCATGGGAGGACGATACGGGCGAAAAGGGAGAAGAGGTGTATAAAGGAGTTATCTGGGATGATACCTCTGGAAATCATCTTTCGTTAATAGAACTCAAACAAGCGTTAGTTACCATCAAAGATGGTACTGGCGAAGACATGGATCTTCTTGGATTTGATGCTTGTTTGATGCAAATGATTGAAGTCGCTTATCAAACAAAAGATTATTCATTCGTGCAGGTCGGCTCAGAAGAGGTTGAACCATGGGACGGATGGCCCTATGATATGATATTATCAGCACTGATAAGTAACCCTCAGTGGAGCCCTGAAGAGTTGAGCATTGAGATTGTTTATGACTATATCGCGTCTTACGGGACTTCAGGTGGTGAAACGCAATCGTCAGTTGATCAAACAAGACTACCGAGTTTAGCTGCATCAGTTGACGTTTTCGCTCAGGAATTGATCAACAATCTCCCTGCTTATAGGGATGAAATAGCATTAGCAAGAGATCAAACAGAATCTTACTATGATCCTAATTTTATTGACCTTTATCACTTCGCAGAGCGTATTTACGCGAATGTGCCTGATGCAAGTCTTCGGAATGCCGCTACCAGTGTGATGAATAATGTTGTAAATACAGTTATTGCTGAAGCGCATGGCTCAGGACATCCGAATTCTCATGGACTGACGATATATTTCCCTTGGGACACTTATCATTTAGTATCATACGGGGAGATAGATTTCGCGATAGACACGAGATGGGATGATTTCTTATGGCAATATTATTCGAGCATTATTTACGTGCCAGACGATTATGCGAAGATACAATGGGCAGTGGATAATGCTTCTGCTGGTGATACCATCATCGTAAGGGATGGTCTTTACGTCGAGAACGTTGATGTGAACAAGCGATTGACGATACAATCAGAGAACGGTGCAGCGAATTGCATTGTGGACTCTTACTCAGGATATCATGTATTTGATGTGACCGCAGATGGTGTGAGCATCATAGGATTTACAGCAACAGGTGCGACATCTCCTTCAAGGGGGTAATTACAGAAAAGCCGGGGTACACCTCGACTATGCTTCACACTGCACCATTGCGAGCAATAATCTATCAAATAACCATTTCGGCGTCCTACTGGATTATAGTTGCTACAATAACAGACTTATAGGCAATACTGCTACCATGAATGGTCGGGGTATTTACCTCGATCATGCACACAATAATACAGTCATGAACAACAATGCGAGTAATAACGGCTGTTGTGAAGGCATCTGCTTATGCGGGTCCTGTTATAACACGGTTGTGAATAATACTGCCATCGGGAACGAAGACGGCTTCATGATTTATTTCGGCAGCCGTAATAACACGTTCATAGACAATATAGCACACTCAAACAGGAATAATGGCATTATTGAATGGTCTCAAACAGGGGCTCCTAGTACATGGTGCAGGGATAACACGTTCATAAACAATACCGCCAACGACAACCTCGATGGTATCTGGTTGTATTGTGCGAGTAATAACACGCTTATAAGCAACATCGCCGAGAACAACGACCACGGCATCGCCATAGATACATCAAGCAACAACAACGCGGTTACTGGCAACACCGTCACAAACAATGATAAAGGCATTTACGTTTATTCATCGAGCGACAACACCATAACCGACAACACCTGCTCACACAACACGGAATACGGAATATACATACTCGGGAACCACAACAAGATATGTTGTAATGACATCAAATACAACGGCGACTACGGAATAAAAATCTACAGCAGTTTCGGTAACTGCCTCTTCGGGAACGATTTTGTCGAGAACAATCTCGACCATCTGGAGCACACTTCTCAGGCTTGGGATAACGGTTATGACGCCGCAAATGCCAGTAGGTTGTATAACTTCACACCCACGGAGTTTGAGCATGTTTCTGTTTTGGAGATGGAGCATCAGATGAAGAAACTACCGTCAACTGTCCATAACCTCGATACAGGCGAGAGCTTCTCTACACTACAAGAAGCGATAGATGCTGTTAATACTACTGACGGGCATACGATTGCAGTGGATGCTGGTATATACAACGAGAACGTGGATGTGTATAAATCAGTGACGCTAAAATCGAGTTCGGGCAATCCTGCGAATACGGTTATTCAGGCTGCGAATCCAAACGACCACGTATTTAACGTAACTGCAGATAACATAACTATACGCGGATTTACGGTTAACGGTTCGACAGGGCACGAAAAGGCGGGAATATACCTTTACGGTGCGAACCATAGCGTTGTATCGAATAACAGTATATCAAATTGCTACTATGGCGTCCGCGTGTCTTCTTTGTGGTATTGTGACATCACAGATAATATCATATCGAAGTGCTATTATGGAATTAGCGGTAAATAACGGAAACAACATCTGGAACAACCCAGGATAACAAAGATTTGACGCGAAGAACGTGATTAATTAGTTAAATGAAGCGAAGAATGAAATAACAAGGTCATCGTAACAATAAGTGATAATATTGATGTATATGAAATGATTGGAGATCTCCTTAACTTGATACTACTATCGAGAATTTTGAAAAACTCCCCCCTAAAGAAAATAATTAAGGGATTACATAATCGGCGGAAGATGATGAAATAAATCATGGGAAAAAAGATGCGCAAATTGCACTCTAAAACGCTAAAAAAGTAAAGTTTATATGTTGTTAT
>JAPWVK010000101.1 GCA_029241965.1 Candidatus Methanophagales archaeon | reverse complement strand
TTTTGTCGTTCCGATGTACCTCACAACTTCCTGAACAACCTTTCCCTTCTTCGCTCCCCTTTTTATCCGCCTCGTCCTGACCAAGGCAAAGTATAGCCGCTTTCCTTTCTTCCAAGTCCTCAAATAGGTCATGCGTATACAGTGTTTTTATAGTATAAATATCTCACTACAAAAATAAGTGATTTAAATGACTAAAAAATAAAAAAGATATGATTTCGTAGACCGTGGTGTATAAAAGCTGTAATGAAACGTGAAAGAGACACTAAGTTGCCTTTACACCTGCTAATAATTGAACTGGGGCATTTAAACGCTTTTAAAATATGGCAGTTGTTAAATTTGGGTTAAAAATGTAACCATGCACTTCGTAATCTTCTTGGGTATACCAAAATCTTATCCCACCCTCGTTACCTCTAATGGCAACCAAACCGAAATCTTTTTATACTCCCTGTTCCTTCCTTATATCATAGATGAAATCAGAAGAAGAGATATTCAACAATATAATTGATGCTATCCAGGCGATCGGCGATATAGGCGCCACCATAGATGAAATATCGGGGGTAGTGCCACTGGAACGGCATACGATGTCCAAATACCTGAACCACTTGCGTGCTGATGGGCGCGTCTCTTACAAACAGATAGGACGGGCGAAGGTATGGTTCGTGAGTAAAGCACCTTTGCAGCATATCTTCCGCTTAAAGGAAGAAGAGAAGACTTATACCGAGAAGATCTTCTCCCGCATTCTCTCTGATATGCCGGAAGGCGTTTTGATTCTCGATTTCGATTACAATATCCTCTTCATGAACCGGTATTTATCCTCTCTTTATGACAATTGTCTTGGACAGAAATATTATCGTGCATTCTTCGGCTCTTCTCAAGACCCAGGTCGAATCGCAGCGCTCATTGAAGGCAAAGAGGAAGAAGTTGCGAGCCGTGTGGAAGATAAAGAAGGGCGATTATTGGACCTCAAAGCGAGGCGGGTAGAAAATCCAGACGGCACTTTCTCTATCATCGCTATCATCCGCGACGTCACAGAAAATGTACGGAATGAACAGCGCATAAAAAATCTCTCTGAACTGTACCGACTCCTTGGAGAAGCGGTTAACAGGTCTTATAGCATTGACCAGTTGTGTTCTATGATACTCAAGAACTTGCGAGATGTAATCAGCTTCAATATGGGGGATATCCTAATTTGCGACTCGGGTAATGGCCTGCTTTCACGTTATGCGCATATAGGGTACCCCTCGGAGAATGAAAGCAATGAAGTTGCTGGTTGGAAAAGAAGAGTAGCAATGGAATCTATCTCCCGCAGAGAAGTTTTCTTCTTCGATGGCTCTGTTCAAAGCAGGTCTAAGGATGAGCTTGCCCAAGTCGCTTCCAGCTTAGTCGAGGAATATAATCTCCAAGAGGTGTATGCAATTCCGCTGAAGACCAAAGGAGAGATACACGGCGCTCTTCTCCTTCTCGCAGGGTCAGGAAGAACGATTGCTAATGAGGACAGAAGTTTACTTGAGGGCATATCAGAAGCGATTGCGGGCGGTATCGCCAAGATTAAAGCGGAAGAAGAGTGGCACCTCAAAGCGAACGTAATCGAAATATCCTCACATCCCATCTTTATGACCAATATGGACGGCAAAGTGACTTATGTAAATCCTGCATTCCTGGAACTATGGGGCTACGATAAAGAAACTGAGGTCCAGGGGCGTTCCTATTCGGAATTCTGGGAACTTGGGGCTGAAGATCTTATGACGGCAGTGCGTGAAAAAGGGAGCTGGGAGGGCGATTTAATCGCTGCGAAAAAAGATGGCTCGGAATACAAAACACGATTGTTCGCTTCGTTAATAATAGGTAAAAAAGGACCTCTCCAGTTAGTTGCTATTGCCGAGCCGGAAGAAAAAAATAGGAATAATGACCGAAACTAAAACTGTTATGATTGTGGATGACGAACCGGATGTTCTGCTCTCAGTAGCGCAAATCCTTGAAGCGAGCAATTACAGAACAATCAAAGCAAAAGATGGATATGAGTGCATAGATAAATTAGGAGGGGAAGTCCCCGATGTTCTCCTCCTTGATATAATGATGCCTGGCTTGACTTCTAAGGAGATAATAAGGGAAATAGAGAAAGACCGTAGCTTGGCAGATATAAAAATTATATTCCTGACTGCGGTTCATTCGCTGGAAGCCGAAGAGGAGGGGTTACTCGCCTCGAAACAGGTGATTGACTTTATAGAAAAACCGTTTACCGTAAGAAGGATGCTCGATGCGATTGGAAAAGCAATTGAGATATAAATGATAAATAACAAGCTGGGTGCAAAGCTTGAGAAGAGAAAAGCTCTTATATTGAGTATTGCGATATTGGCATGTATCATTTTAGACGGTTATGCCGTCTACATCGTGGGCAAAGAAATTGTATATACACATTATTTCTATATTCCCATTATTCTGGCGGGACTATGGTATCACAAGAAGGCTGTTTACGTTGCAATATTCCTCGGTGCGCTTCACGTTATCACGACTTCCTTCTCACTGGGCTTTGACGCCTTGATGTTTCTTGAATGTATTCAAAGAGCGGTTATGTTCATAGCTGTAGCGTACGTTATCGGACTTGTTAGTGAAAAGCGAGCTAAAGCAGAGGAAGGGCTAAGAAAAGAAAGGGACAGGTCGCAGCAGATACTCGGCACGATCGGCGAAGCAGTATACATTTTTGATCCTGACTTGACTATAACCGAGGTAAACAGGACTCATCTGGAGACCTTTGACGTGAATAGGGAAGAAGTTGTTGGTAGGAAGTGTTATGAGCTGTTCTTCGGAAGGAAAGAGCGGTGCCGGGATTGCCCGATCGCAGATGTCTTTGAGAAAGGTGCTTGTGTGCGTGTGGAGCGGAAGATTGTCCTTCCAGATGCTGAGAAGTATTTTGATGTCATCTTTTGCCCCCTTTTTGACAATGGGAGTACGGTGACGGAGGCAATATGCGACGTGAGAGACATAACGGGGCGAAAGGAGATGGAGAAGAAACTTGCACGGTCGGAACGCCTCGCAACCATAGGGGAATTCTCATCTGGAATGGCACACGAGCTCAGACAGCCTTTGGGTGTGATAAACAACTCTGTCTATTATATCGGCACCAAATTAAAGGATATTGCACAAGAAAAGGTGAAGAGGCACCTGGCGATATTAGAAAAGGAGGTAAAACATGCCAATCGCTTAATATCAGATTTGTTGGATTTTGCTCGTGTTGACGAACCGGAATTCAAAGATTGCAATGTTAATCCGGCGGTAGAAGAAGCGCTTTTCTCTGTTGAGATTCCACCGAACATAAAGCTGAAAAAGGCGTTAAAAGAGGGCATTCCCATGGTTCACGCTGACATCTATCAAATACAGCGGATATGCGTTAATTTGATCTCGAATGCCGTGTCGGCAATGCCAGAAGGCGGATACCTGGAAATAAAAACAGATGAGGATAAAAAGGAAGCGTGTATAGAGATAAGCATTGCGGATACGGGGGAAGGGATACCAAAAGAGAACATAGAACAAGCATTCGAGCCGTTCTTTACTACTAAAGCTCGTGGCATTGGTCTTGGGCTCTCGCTATGTAAGAAATATGTAGAAGCACATGGAGGGATAATATACGTGGAGAGCGAAGTTGATAAGGGGTCCACATTCACAGTGAAGCTACCTATCAACCCCTTTCTTTTAAAGAAGAAAAACACTGCCGAAAAACAAAAAATTGACCTGAGATGAACGATTATGATAGGGAAGCAAAAAAGCGTGTTAATTGTGGTTTCTGGTTTGGTAAAAAGGGCGAAGGGTGCTCGTGATTGTGAGATGGAAGGGGGTGAAGGTACGTGGGGAATACATCTATACTCATCATAGAAGATGATGCGGAAATGCGGGAGACGCTAAACGACATTCTCTCTGATGAAGGTTACAAAGTGAAGACAGCGGGAACAGGCAAAGAGGCTTTAGCGCTTGCAAAGAAAGAACTGTTTCCCGTTTGCCTGGTAGACTTGAGGCTCCCGGACATTAGTGGAATAGCGGTATTAAAGGGGCTAAAGGCGTGCAGCCCTGATTCATCTGCTATCATAATCACCGCTTTTGCATCAAAAGAAACGGCAATAGAAGCGATAAAAGCGGGTGCTTCTTGTTACATCGAGAAACCTATAAACATGGAGGAGTTGCTGGCTACGGTAAAAAGGACTTCTGAAGCCTATCAACTGCTGGAGGCTAAGAGAAGAGCGGAAGAGGAGTTGATGATTAACGAGGAGAAGTACCGTTCCCTCGTGGAGTCCACTGAAGATTCCGTATATCTGGTTGACATGAATTGCAGGTATCTGTTCATGAATGAGAAACATCTATCTCGGTTAGGCTTGTCAAGTGACCAGTATCAAGGGCGGCCATATCGTGCATTTCATTCGGATGAGGACGCAAAACGGTTTGCTAAGAAGGTTAATTACGTCTTTGAGACTGGCATATCAGCCCAGCACGAATATAAAGATAACGAGGAGCAAAGCTTTTTTAAAACTTTAAGCCCTGTTAAAGACCCTGAAACAGGCATGGTTACGGCTGTAACGGTGGTTTCAAAAGACATCACCGAGATGAAGCGTACTGATAAGGAACTGCTGGAAACGAGGGATTATCTGAATAACATAATAGAAAGTTCTGCGGATACGATCACGGTCGTGGACATGAAAGGAATCGTGAGGGACGGGAACAAAGGAGGGGAGGGCATCATGGGCTATCGCGCGGATGAGGCGATAGGAACGCCGAACAGGCAATTTTTTCCCGATCCCGCAGAAGCGGATAGGATTATGGGGCTAGTGCAGAAGAAAGGCGTGATTAAAAACTATCGGACAACCGTGGTGAGGAAAGATGGAAAGCTCATTTATGTTAGCATGTCTGCGGCATTGTTGAAGGACAAAAACGGCGTGCCTATTGGCACTGTCAGGGTGAGCAGAGATGTAACAAAAGAAGTAGAGTTGGAGAAGCGGGTAAGAGAAGAGCGCGACAACCTGAATTTAATATTTGAAAGTATGGCAGATGGCGTGTACTCCGTTTCTGAGGACTATAAAGTGGAGTTCATGAACAAGGTTTTACGAGAGGCGTTTGGCGACCATGTCGGCGATATTTGCTATGAAGTGTTTCACGAGAGAAAGGAACCCTGCCCCCTGTGCAAACTTTCAGAGGTGATGAGGGGGCTGACGGTGCGCTGGGAGTGGCGCTCTCGGTGGATGAATAGGATTTATGACCTCATTGAGACGCCAGTGATAAATCTTGACGGACGTATCTCAAAATTGACGATATTTAGGGACATCACGAAGCGAAAGAGAGCGGAAGAGGAAATCCAAAAGCTCAACCAAGAGCTGGAGTTGAAAGTGGTGGATTTGGAGGCTGTGACACGGATGAAGACCGAATTCCTATCCCTAACTTCACATGAATTACGAACGCCGCTAACACCCATGAAAGCGCAACTACAAATGCTGGAAGAAGGCTACAAGGGAATAATGAGCGAGGAACAAAGAGAGAGCATAGAGCTCGTTCTCAGAAATCTGGCGAGATTAGATAAACTGATAAAAGACATTCTGGACATTTCCCGGATAGAAATGGGCCGGATCAAACTATCTTTTGAGTCCATGAGTATCAATGATGCGGTTAAAGAAGCAATAAAGATGCAAGAACCGTTTGCTGATGAAAAAGGGATCAAAATAGTGGCGAGATTAGCTAAACTGCCCGCCATAGTAGGGGATAGTGAAAGGCTACGGCAGGTAATAAGTAATTTAGTAAACAACGCAATAAAATTCTCGGAGAAAGCCACTGACGTGCTTGTTGAGACACAGAGAGTGGGTGAGGCGGTTCAGTTTAGTATAACCGATTATGGCATTGGGATTTCAGAGGAGGACAAAGAGAAATTGTTCAAGCCATTTTCGCAAATTGACTCTTCTATGAGTAGGAAACGGGGGGGGACCGGTTTGGGATTGGCGATTGCAAAAGGCATTATCCATGCGCATAATGGAAAGATATGGGTGGAAAGCGAGTTGGGAAAGAGCTCTACTTTTTATTTCTCCATCCCCATAAAACAGAGGATAAGAGAAGAAGAAGCTCCGTATATTGGCTAAACTGCAATTACTCAACATACCCGGGTTTTGTTTATTTTCATCGTATATTTAAATATTCGGCTATTGCCACCTTGAAAAGATGAATAATCCCAAACCGCTTCTTCTCGGCGGGCCACACCATATCCCTTTTCTCATTTATAACAGAATCGAGCATCATATCGGTCTTGGGTTTCAGTTCCTGCATCTTTTCTCGCTTTATTGTCTCATCTTTTATCTCACTTATCTCGTCTATCGCTGCGGTGAGGCTAATTGCGAGCTTTATCTTCTCTTCCGTTGCTTTGAAGGAACCATCGTCAATCAGTCCGTATTTTACCTTCAGTCTGTTCAGTTTTAGCCCCGCTTGATAAGTGCAGTCCACGATTTCGTCCCGGGTCATCCACTCGGTCTCGTAATTCAGGGCGTATTTCCAGCTTGGCGCCAGCATTGCCATTCGATATTCCTCCAGCGTTTTGAACCGAATCTTATAGCCGAACTTTTCGGGATTCTCGTATGCGATGCAGCCGGGGTCAAGAAACGGTGAATAAGCCAATATAAAAGGAACCACTCGCTCACCAAATTTCTCCATCAGATACCCACACCAATCAACTGTCTCCATAACAGATTCGCATGTCTGAAAGGGGAGACCAATCATGAAAAACAGGTCAAATCTATTGCAGCCAGAGTCCAAAGCACACTTTATATTCTCCACAATCTCGCGATTTTTATAGTGCTTTCCCGCTGCCGCCCGTATCCGCTCGTCATGACTATCAGGCGAAATCTCAAAGTTAAAGTTCTTAACGGACTCCGACACACGCTTAAAATATGCCGCGGGTTCAGGAACCGTATCGAAGAGCTCAAACACGATATGGTTCTCGAATTCTACCTCATTCAAAGCGTCTAAGACGCTAAAAGCGTATTCTTTGCTGGGTTGACGAAGGTCGCCGATGATGAATATAGGCGCATTCGCATATTTTGTAATTTTTAGGATGTCCGCAGCGATTAATTGTGGATCACGGAATGCAGGTTTCCTACGATTGCAATACATCGCAAGTGCGTTATTTGAGCCACCGCAGAATATGCAATTGTGTACGCAGCCTCGACAGGTTATCACCGGCGTGATCGGATAGTCTAACCACTCATGGGCAGACCAGCCGTGAAAAGGCAGGAGACTCTTGATGTCGCGGTATTTCAAAGCGGATTTGAAGATAGGAACGAAATTATTAGAGAAATCATTTAGCTCTGTGGGAACGTGTGTAAACTGGTTTATATGTGCCTCATCTTTAGCGTCCTTCCATACGAGGTTCGGGATATTGCTGAAAGATTGATCATGGTGTGCGATAGCTTTCATGAGATGCAGAAGTGGCTCTTCGGTAGAATCCCCCCTCACGATAAAATCCACCGCGGGATAGCGAATCAACTCCTCGTAGAAGTAAGTTGCAGAGAAACCCCCAAATATAACAGGAATGTCCGGGTGATGTCGCTTACATATCTTCGCTACTTCGAGGCTGCCCTGTGCATGAGGCAACCAATGGAGGTCAATACCAAAAGCTATCGGCTTTAACCGCCGTATTACTTTTTCTGCGTCATACTTTTCGCTGCCGAGCATTCTCGCGGCTAAATTGATTATGCGTACGTTTATGCCGTTTTGGCCCAGATGTTCCAGGATAGAGAAGAAACCTATTGGATACATCTCGAAAATAGGCGTTGATGGTACGCCATCGGCGATTGGGCCGAACATTATGGGGTGCTTACGGAAATCATACACTGCCGGGGGGTGGAGTAATATTAAATGTGGGTTGTGGATGCTCATTTTTCATGCCGTTATCTTAATACTGTCATGCCTTAAATGTTCAAATACGAAACACGAAAATACCGAAAAATTTATATATACGTTCGGAGAAGCAAGATGTATAAAATAGTTATATAAAAGAAAGTATAGGCAAGGGTGAGACAAATGGGAGAAGAAATAAAAGGAGATTTTGAGCCGAAAATAGTCGGTTTTACCTGTAATTGGTGTACATACGCAGCAGCAGATCTTGCAGGGACGTCACGGAAGAAATACCCGCCGAACAGTCGGATAATAAGGCTTATGTGTTCAGCGAGGTTAGATCCGATGTTTGTGCTCAAGGCGTTGCTAAATGGGGCGGATGGTGTGTTTTTTAGCGGTTGTCATCCGGGAGAGTGTCATTATATAAAGGGGAACTTCTATGCCCGACGAAGGATAGCAGCGTTAAGAACAATCCTGCAGCAGTTTGGGCTGGACGACAGGTTCAAGTCGTACTGGATAAGCGCATCGGAGGGAGAAAAGTTTGCGAACACGATGAAGACACAGTCGGAAGAGGTGAAGAAACTGGGGCCCAGTCCGTTTAGAGGTAAGATACTATGAAAGGAGCAGAGCTGAATTCTGAGGATTTAGAGGGTGCACTTAAGGGGTTACTCGGTAAAGGCGTCGTGGATTGTCTGGTAATGCCACACAGAGCGGGAAAGAATGTATCCTACATGCTGGTAAAGGACGCGGATAAGATAGAATCCCCGGCGTCTGCTATCTTCGCACCTTCGTTCAGCGTAAACGCAGCAAATCTCATAAAGGGCTGGACGATAAAGGAGAAAGTAGGAATTTTGGCAAAGCCGTGCGAGATAAGGGCAGCGATTGAGTTGATAAAACTGAAGCAGATGGAGAAGGAGAGTGTGCTACTCATAACTGTGGATTGCGCAGGAGCATACACAAATCAGGTTTATGCCGAGCACTACGCGGATATAGGCGACGAAGTGGACAGCGCGAAGATAAAGGAATTGGAGGGTAAAGGGATAACGATAAGAGAATCCTGCGCGATATGTGAAAATAAGCTTGCGGCTGTCGGCGATATTATAATAGCAAAGGGTGCTGGCGGGAACGTGGTTGTTGCAGGGCTAACGGATATGGGCGTTGATGCGTTATCTGCTTTAGAGCTATCGCTGGAAGATAAAGACTTGGAAAGGGCGGCGGAGAAAGAGAAGATAGCGGCAGAGGCGAAGGCGAAGTTAGATGCACTGCCACAGATGGGCAGCGTGGAAGCATTGGAGGAGTTTTTGCAGGACTGCATAGTGTGCAAGAACTGCCGGGACATGTGTCCGGTATGCTATTGCAAGGAATGTTTCTTTGAACTGCCATTGGGAAAACCAACAGGAGGGGATCTGCTGAACTTAGCAGAGTTGAGAGGTGCGATAGGGCTGCCACCAGGTCAGTTGTTTTACCATATGACAAGGGTTTATCACGTGAGCACGACGTGTGTGGGCTGCGGTGCCTGTGAAGATGCCTGTCCAAAGGACATACCGCTGACGAGATTCTATCCCGTGATAACGAAGAAGGTGCAGGATATCTTCGAGTATGTGCCAGGCAAGGACGTTGAGGAGCCGTTACCGTTCACCGCGTACGAAGAAGAGGAGTTGGAGGACAAGTTGAGATAGGGTAAGATAAGACAGAGCCGAGATAAAATGATAAAGACATGGGAATTGGACCCGGGCTTTAAGCACGAAATAATGAAAGAGCCCGGGGGAGAACATCTCACGTCATGCTACCAGTGCAGCACGTGCACGATAGGATGCCCGATTACGGAAATCGTCCCGAGTTACAATCCGAGGAAGATAATCCAGATGAGTTTATTGGGCATGCGGGAGGAAGTATTGTCAAATCCCGATTTGTGGATTTGTCTTATCTGCCAAACGTGCACGGCGCGATGTCCGCAAGACGTGGGGATTAGCGATTTATTAAGTGCGATACGGCGAATAGCGGAGAAAGACGAAGAAGCGGGTAAGTTGAAGATAGAGAGCCCGAGACCACTGTTTGATACAGCTTTTCTGCATACCGTGGAGAAGTACGGGCGGCTCTATGATATAGGACTGGCGATGGAATATTACCCTAAGAGAGAAGGCTCTTTCGTTGCGGGGCAAAAAGCAATGATGAAGGATTACATGGCTTTCGGTATGCGGATGTTCTTTAAAGGTAAAATGGGGCCACTTGGTGGTCACGGTCTGTTAAAAGGAGTGTTACCATCGAAAATAAAGAAGACGGACGTGATGAAAAAGATCTTCAAGTGGGCGGAGGAGAAAGAGAAATGAGTATAACGAAACTTGCATATTATCCCGGATGCCCATCCGAGGCGACGGCATTGGACCAACACATCTCAACGGAAGCAGTATTTGAGAAGTTAGGGGTTGAACTGGTGGAAGTCGAGGATTGGAACTGCTGTGGAGCGGCAGAAGCAGAGAATCCGATGTTGGTGTACGCGTTAAATGCGCGTAATCTTGCTATCGCGGAAAGGGCGAGTTTGAATATCATGACACCGTGCAGCATCTGTTATTACAATTTAGCGAGAACTGCCAAGGCGTTGAAGGAAGATGAGAAATTAAGTGCAGAAATAAAGGGCATAGATAGCTCTCTCGAGTATAACGGAACGATAACGGCGAAACATGTACTGGACGTCCTCGTGAACGACATAGGCATGGACGAATTAAAGAGCAAGATCGTGAAGAAACTGAACATAAAGGTTGCTCCGTATTATGGCTGTTATATAGGACGACCACGTGAGACGGCTTATGATGACCCGGACGACCCTGTTTTGATGGACAAGCTGATCGAGCTGATGGGTGGTGAAAATGTTCCTTTCAGCCAGATGAAGACGCTGTGTTGCGGTGGACCACTGATGATGACGCGAGCAGATATAGCATTTGATATGGCAAGGACGATACTGGACACTGCGAAGAGTGCCGGTGCGGATTGCGTTGCACTTGCCTGTCCTTTGTGTGGTATGATGCTGGATGCAAAGCAGGCAGATATAGAAAAAGCGCTCAACATCAAGATAGAAATGCCGGTTGTTTACATTACGCAGTTGTTGGGTCTCGCATTAGGAATAGATGCGAGCAAACTTGGACTCGATAAAAATGCCGTGGATACAAAAGAGTTACTGGGGAAGGTGGTGTGAAAAATGGGGATAGCAGTTATAGGTGGCGGAGTTGCAGGAATAACGGCAGCTCTTGACCTCGCAAATTCGGGTTATAAAGTATATCTGGTAGAGAAGAATGCGGAACTTGGCGGAAAGATGGCAGAGCTTGCGGAATGTCAGATGGGGTTGTCACCATACATTGCCAAGGTGAATAATCATTCGAACATAGAACTGATGTTATCAAGCGAGTTGGAGAGTTTGTCGGGCTCTGCTGGCAATTTCAAGCTGAAAGTTGCGGGTAAATCTATAGACGCGGAGAGCGTGGTCTTGGCACCGGGATACGATGTTTTCGATGAGATACCAAAGAGTTATGGATTCGGCAGTCCTGACGTTGTGCCTTCGTTAGATTTTGAAGGCATACTCAAGGCTGCGACTGCAAGTGGCAGCGGCGAACTGGCGCGACCTTCGGATGGTAAACCCGTGAAGAAGTTAGGATTCATCAAGTGCGTGGGCTCACGGTGCGTGGAGAACGAGATATGCTCTACGGCGTGTTGTGGGTACACAGCGAAAGAGATCTGGGTAGTAAAAGAGCGATATCCTGATATAGACGTTTACGTGTTCTACATGGACGTACGGGTGTTTGGCAAGGATGAAGACCTGGTCGCAGAGTTGAAGGAGAAATACGGTGTGCATTACATAAGGTCGAGAACTCCGGAGGTGATACCAGAGGATGGAACTCTGACGGTTAAGTACGAGAATGTAGCGAAAGGCACGATAGATAAGTTAGAACTCGATATGGTAGTTCTTGCAGTTGGTTTGCTACCGTCAAAGACTTTAGGCAGACTTGCGGAGATAACGGGCGTAAAGACCGATAAATACGGATATATTGATACGAATATCACGACTCCGCTGGAGACGAGTGTACCGGGAGTTTTCGCTTGTGGAACGGCAACGGCACCGATGAAAGTGCGTGAAAGCGTTGGACTGGCGAGTGGTGCGGCATTAAAAGCTGCGGCTCTTTCACAGCGAACTGAGCCAATTCCGGGACAGGAAGATAGGAAATACATAGAAGTGGGCGATGTGCCACCAAAGATAGGCGTTATTATCTGTGGCTGTGAAGGTGAAGTAGCGCAGACCGTTGATATAGCCGCGGTTGCGGAGCGAGTGCGAGGCGTGAAAGGCGTTGAGCTGGTGAACAGCGAGACGAACACGATGCAAGATGCGATGGCAGCGATAGAGAGCGGAATCGTGGACCAGGGCATGAACAGAATCGTATTTGCGGGCTGCTCGCCGAGAGAGTATGAGGATGTAGTCAGAGATGCCTGTGCTAATGCGGGCTTGAACCCGTATCTACTTGAATTCGTGAACTTACGGGAACAGTGTGCATGGGTGCACGACAAGGCGGAAGCGACGAAAGTGGCTGGTGATACACTAAGGATGGCAATAGAGCGAGCGAAGTATCTTGATGAGATTCATATTGAGCGGTATCCTGTGATACCAAAAGCACTTGTCATCGGTGGTGGCGTATCGGGAATGACAGCAGCACTGGGAATTGCAGATGCGGGCTACGAAGTATGTCTGGTAGAAAAAGCGCCAGAGCTTGGCGGTGGTTTGAAAGAATTCACGGAGTTGCAGACTGGCGAAAAGGCTTCTGACGTTTTAAAAGGACTTGTAGATAAAGTAACGAGTAACGAGCGGATAACGGTCTATACGAAAGCTAAAGAAGAGGATGTCCGTGGCAGAGCGGGTTCGTTTAAGGCGCGAATAGTCGGGGATGGAACGGATGAAGAGATAGAATTTGGCGCATGTGTAATCGCAACCGGTGCGAAGGAGTTCGTGCCTGAAGGATACCTTGGATATGGTAAGGACAACAAGGTAGTAACGCTGACCGAATTCAGGAAGGCCGGTAAATATGATGCAGGGACAATCGCGTTTGTTCAGGACATGGGACCAACAGAAGGCGTTATTAATGCAAAGTCTACCAGTGTCGAAGTGGTAAGCAGTGCGTTGAAAGTGAAAGAGAAGAACCAGGACGCAAATGTATTCGTGTTGTATCAAGACACAAAGACGTACGGTAAATGGGAAGCGATATACAAAGAGGCGCGAGAGAAAGGTGTGTTATTCCTCAGATATGACAGCAAGAAGCCGCCTGAATTTAGTAGTGGTATTCTCTCGGTATTCGGCGTGATATTTAACGATGAGGTGCAGATAAAGCCAGACCAGGTAGTGCTGACTACGCCAATGGTGCCGGCAGACGAGAACGAGCGACTGAGCACGATGTTCAACATACCACTTAGAAAAGGATTCTTTATGGAGGCACAGGAACGTCCGAAGATGGTACTAACGCCAGTTGATACGATAAACGAGGGAGTGTTCATCTGTGGTTCTGCGGTTTATCCGACAATGATAGACGAGTGCATAGCGATGAGCACAGCGGCAGCGTCACGGGCAAATGTGTTGCTTACGAAGAACTTCCTTGAGACACCTGCGGTGACTTCAGTAGTTGACGAGTTGATATGTGCGGGGTGCGGCGTGTGCGTGGATATGTGCCCGGTAGATGCGTTAGAGCTGACACAAGAAGCAGTGCCAGTGGTTACTTTCGGTGTGGCTACGGTGGTAAGTCAGATGAAGAAGGTAGCGAAGACGGGTGATGGCTGTATAGGCTGTGGAAGTTGCGCTTCGTATTGCCCATCGGGTGCGATGTCGTTGAAGTATTTCAAGGACAAGCAAGTGTATGCTCAGTTGGATTTTGCGTAAACGCAGTCCACTGAGTTTTCTTTTTTATTTTTTTGAGTAACCTGTATTTTTATGTAACCTTTTATTGCCCCTTATCACAACAACCCTTTCTCTTTCATGCTCAAATGCCCCTTTTTCGATACGATAATATGGTCCAACACCTTAATGCCCAAAATCGCTCCGGCTTCAGCGAGTTGTTTTGTCATTAGAATATCCTGTTTACTGGGCTCTAAAGTACCAGAAGGATGATTGTGCACATGGATTAAAGATGCTGCACGGTCTGTTATCACATCGGCGAAAACTTCCCTTGGATGAACAAGGCTATGGTTGACTAATCCAACCGTTATTATCCGCTCGAAGATACAGGGTAGTTTCCTGTATCAGTTAAACCCAATATCATCATCTCTATCTCTATTTAAATCCAACGTTACGATGTAACACCACTAAATATCCGTGTATTTTTCACAGAAACTACTTACAATAGTCCTTTTCTCATTTTGATAGCTAATTCGCGCACTTTTTCAAAGTCCTTATCCTTTTGTGATTTGAAAAACGCATGCAAAATTATACGAACAACCTCTGACTTTGTCAGTTCAATGTCTTTTGAGTTACTTGCAATGTATTCCACGCGCTCTGCAATACTCACATCTACC
>JAPWVK010000100.1 GCA_029241965.1 Candidatus Methanophagales archaeon | reverse complement strand
GGCAGTGGGTTAATTCAACGGCATGAGTGCAGGTAATTAACGGTTCATAAAGGTATATCGGGCGCTCCACTTTACCGCAAGCGACCGATATACTATGACTAATTTGTTTATGCGGTTACATGGTGTTAAAATCTAAACATATGATTTATCCTATCGAAGATATTTCTTGGTTATGAAATCTTGTAGATTTTGATAACTACGGACGCTCAACATTCAACATGCCCCTCGGGTAATCTGCTTCAGCGGATAGTAGGGATATTGGGTTACCCATACAAAACAGCGAAGAGCCATAAATTCTAAGGGTTTTGCCCCTTTGAAGCGAGCACATCTTGTTTCTGCGTGTAAAAAGTACTTTTGCGGTTTTTTAGCAAATAACAGAATTGCAGCATTGGTTAATTTTCCTTCTCTCAACAGTCCTATTTTCTCTAAAGATTCTTTTATTGTAATCTCAATGTTTAACTCAAGCCTTCTCTCATATCTGGCCTTATTCAAAAACTCTCTCACTTTCACATCATTAATATCTTCTAAAGAAGCATCTTCGCAGATTAGCTCATCAAAAGACAATTTTACCCTTTCTTCTCTGGCTAATGTTCTTATCTCACTGGTTGAAATTCTTTGATTTGTTTTGCTTACTCTTTTGAAAGCGTGGTTTTTAAAGAAAACCGGCTTTTCTTTGCTTACTTTTATTTTTACCTTGATTATATCTTTGCCTCCAACGTTATGTAAATTTATCTCTGGGTAAACCGGAGGGTCCGTATTCATTTTCAGGTAATTTGCTAAATCTTCTAAGGTCCTTTTGCCAACGTCAATTCCAATAGCTTTTCCTGAATCAGAAATACCTATTAGAATAGTTCCTCCTTTGGTGTTCGAAAAAGCAGAAGCAGTCTCTCCTGTTTCTTTCCTTAATCCTAAAGAGTCTTTGAATTCGATATATTGGCTTTCGCCTTTTTTGATTAGTGTTTCTATGTCGTTTGGCATTGTATAATGTTTCCCCACGCATTCTTAAAAGGTTTTGGTGTAAACATGTACCTTAGGGAACTCACAAATAATAATTTACCCGAACTGTATCATTTTCCAAGGATTTTTAAGACACAGATTAACGCTGATTAACACTGATTAAAAGTAGTGTAGTTTTTTAATTTTGGTTCAACCCGTAAAAGCTTAATAATCAGGACAGTAGCGTCCGTGTAAATCAGTGAAATCCGTGCCAACGATAATTATCAAAATGGGTAAACTATTTACTGGGGGCTCCCGTAGACATAATCTCTGCAACTTCTTTCGCGAAATACGTGATGATCAAATCCGCACCCGCCCGCTTTATCGCTGTCAAGCCTTCTATCATTACCTCTTCCCCCTTCAAATATTCTTTCTCCGACGCCGCTTTTATCATCGAATACTCACCACTGACGTTATACGCCGCTAACGGAACGTCAAACTTCGCACGTACCTTAGCAATGATGTCAAGATAGAAAATAGCGGGTTTCACCATCACGATGTCCGCACCTTCTGCAATGTCAAGCTCTACTTCTCGGAGCGCTTCCCGTGCATTATGAAAGTCCATCTGATAGCCGCTTCGGTCTCCGAACCTGAAACCCGAATCCGCGGCATCGCGAAAAGGTCCGTATAACGCAGAATTGTACTTTGCCGCGTAAGACATAATAGCAGTGTCAGCAAAGCCTTTTGTGTCAAGGCTATTCCTTATTGCTTTTACCATACCGTCCATCATACCCGAAGGCGCGACAATATCCGCACCCGCTTCCGCCTGACTCACTGCTACTTTCCCCAGCACCTCCAGTGTCGGATCGTTGAGCACTATTCCATTCTCTATAAGTCCGCAATGCCCGTGAGTTGTGTACTCACAGAGGCATAAATCAGTGATGACAACAATATCCTCCGCAGCCTTCTTTATCGCTCTAACCGCTCTTTGTATTACACCTTCTTTATTGAACGCTTCACTGCCTGTTTCGTCTTTTTTCGATGGGATGCCAAACAACAACACCGATTTTATACCGAGCGAACGCGCTTCTGCAACTTCTTTCAGTGCACGCTCTATCGAGAACCTGTACTGCCCCGGCATAGACTCAATCGGCATTTTTTCTGCTATGTTCTCGTCAATAAACAACGGTAGAATCAGGTCGTCCGTGCTAAGCCGGGTTTCTTTTATCAATTTTAGCGTTCGCAGACGTCTCATCCTAACTGCGGGAAACATTTCGGTCATCAATATTACTAACTTTTTCTTAGAGAAAAGCTTTACTAAAAGCACTTTATGCTGATATACTATCGTAGTCCCCACACCCGTAATATTTGTACTTGTATATCATGATGCAAAAAAACCCCCCTCGAGATTCCACGAGATTAACACAAGAAGATGATACGGGACACAGAATACCGGTTAGATTTGCATCTTATATCTTACAGCGTCATATTTTCTTGTGAAAATCTGTGTGATCTTGTGGTTAGCCCAAAAAATACTATATCTTATAGATACCTTTATTCCACCCCCAATACGTTTAGAATAGAAAAACGCTCAAAAATCAAACAAAGAAAGCTGCCCCTTCTGTTCTCTTTCGGGCTCTTCTTCTTCCACTTCTTCACACCCTTCAGGGCTCAACGCTATAACACCGTATTTGCCACCGCCACCTGGAATTACGGATACTTTACCAGTTCTAAAAGCACTTATCGCCTCTACCACACGATCATCCCGATTCGCTGCACGGAGTTCATCCCTGGAAGCATCCACCAACACGTTAACTTCAGTGCCAAATTCTGCTAATAGCGATTCCCATATCCCCGTTACCGTCTTTGAACTCGCGGACTTATGCACTGCCAAGCCTACTACCTCCGCCAGCGGTATCAGGTGCATATAAGGCGGTCTGTGCTCTGGATGAGTACCATCGCAATCTGCAAGCTCAGTTACCCTATCACGCACACCTTTCTTTATCATGCCCTTACATTCACATCGCCATTTCCTTATTGTCGCCTCGCGTAGCGAATAATGCTTATAGCACCTGATGCACGCACTTTCGTTATACTTGCCCTCCTTCGGCGGCAGACCAACATTGAGCACCGGCTTCCTGCCTCGTCTTCTTTCTATCGCCGCTTTCAAGTCTTCAAAACTCATATCTTCAATCTGAAACCTGTTGAACTCCCGCGCCAGCCGGATAGGATACGGCGAATGCGCATCCGAATTGGTCAAAAACGTGAGCTCGTGCAATTCACTTATCCTGTCTGCATAAGACGAATCCGCACTCAATCCCAACTCCACAAAGGAAATATATCCGCTCAGGTCGCCATAACAGTCCTTCAATGAATTGTGGTAAGCGTATAAAGCAGTCCAGGGCGTGAACGCATGACAAGGACCTATAAGAACTTCTGCATCTTTCGCATGGTCCGCTATTTCCTCGCCGCTCATCCTCAGCGAAGGTCTGCCATCAGAATCAATATTCGACGAATATTTCTTAAACGACTCGTATAATTGCTCTGCCTTCGCGATAGATGGCAATATGAGTAGGTGATGCACTCTTTTATTATCTTCCACCTCAACGGTGAGCACAAAAGCAGTCCCTTCCGCTTTATCCCTAAAGTAGAAAATGCCGTTCTTTTCGTCCAGTTTCCGTATCTCATCCAACCATTTTGGGTGTAAGCAATCACCAGTGCCGAGCAACTGAATCCCTTTCCTCGCAGCTTCTTTAGCCAGCGTGGATAACTCCATCCGCGGCGAGGTAGCAGCCGAATAATGAGAATGGATATGCAAATCGGAATTGATTATCATCTTTCCTTTTGGGATTGCGGGAAACGAACGATAGCGGGGGACGGATTCGAACCACCGATCTCCGGGTTATGAGCCCGACGGGATATCCTAACTACCCTACCCCGCTACTTTATATATGGTATAAGGAAAGACATTTATAAAAGGTCAATCGTATGAAAACGTAAACAAGCTCTTTACATGTACTTCTATCATTGCGGTTTTGAAATGCCGCTGCCCCGTCATTCATCCGAAACAGCGGTTACCCCTTCTATTTTCACCTTGCCTTTAACGAGCAATCTCGCTGCTCTTGCCGCTGCACCACTGCCCTGCACAACAGCAAACGGGATGTCTTTCGGACCTGATGCACCGCCGGCTACGAACACACCGTCCAACTCCGTATCTATGGGGCCCAATTTCGGATGTGATTCCAAAAACAGTCCATCAGCAGCCCTTGGAATCTTCAGCATCTTCGATAAATTCTCTATATCTGGATGCGGTACAATACCCGTACCAAGAACAGCTAAATCCACTTCTATCGTCCTTACCACGCCTTTCAATGTATCCTCTGCCCTTATCACCAGATTCCCATCCTCCGTCTCTATAGTCTCCGCAGGTCTTCCCCTGATGAATCTGATGCCAAGCTCCCTTGCGTGGTTATAAAATTCCTCATAGCCTCGGAATGGCGTTCTTATATCTATGTAAAATATATAACACGAAATCTCCGGACGTTTCTCCTTCAATAGAATCGCATTCTTTATGTTAAACATACAGCAGACGCCACCAGAGCAATACTCATTCGTCTTTATGTCGCGAGAGCCAACGCAATTGATGAAGCCCACCCGCAAGGGCTCCTTACAATCAGAAGGTCTTATAACGTGCCCCTCCGTCGGACCTGCGACATTCAAAAGCCGCTCAAATTCCATCGCTGTTATTACATTGTCAGACATCCCATAGCCATAAGCGTTCCTCGGCTCAGGGTCGTAAGTCACGAATCCCGGCGCGACTATTATCACTCCCGCTTTTACCTTACTGTATCGTTTCTCCTGTGAGAAATCTATCGCATCGCGTTCACATGCTTCTATACAGGCTTTGCACTCCGTACCTTCTGTTCTCAGACAATTTTTTATGTCTATTACCGCGCGAAGCGGGACAGCCTGCGGGAACGGCACGTACACTGCCCCTCGAGTACCAAAACCTTCGTTGAAGTTGTATGGCACTTCCACAGGGCAATTCTCTACACATTGCGCACATCCGGTACATTTATCCAAATCTATGTATCGGGGCTTGTGCTCTATCGTAGCTTCAAAATTACCCACTAATCCTTTCACTTCCACTACTTCTGCATACGACAATAGCTCTATGTTTTCATTACGCGCTACTTGCTCCATCTTCGGCTCCAAGATGCAGATAGAGCATTCATTCGTCGGAAACACCTTGTCAAAACGCGCCATCCTACCCCCAATTGATGGCTCCTTCTCCACTAAAAATACATGGAATCCCATCTCCGCTATATCTATTGCCGCTTGCATTCCTGCAACGCCCGCACCTATGACCAGCGCATTCGGGTTCACAGTAACTTCCTCTTCGCTCATCCCGCTTTACTCTCCCTTTTCTTCACCTTTCCTTGTCTTTTCCCTTCTAAAGGGCGAAGGTCCTAACTCCTTTATTTCTTTTGTGAATTCTCGCATCACCTCTGCAAACCGCTGCCCTTCCGATGCAGATATCCATTCCAGCCGGAGCCTCTCCGCGCCAAGCCCCAAATATTCCAATGCCCTCTTCGTATTTTCTACCCTTCGCTCGGCATTTTGATTGCCTGAAATGTAATGGCATTCGCCTAGATGACAGCCCGTGACGATGACTCCGTCAGCACCGTGTTTGAAAGCATCGAGTATGAAAACAGGTTCTACTCTCCCCGAACACATTACCCGTAATATTCGTACTGCAGGGGGATATTGATAGCGAGATACGCCTGCGAGATCCGCACCTGCGTAAGAACACCAATTACAGCAAAAAGCCACTATCTTCGGCTCAAACATTGACATGGTTCGTATGAAACCAGGTACCGAGTTCCAACTCCTGCACTTCCTTCTCTAAATTAGCTCTAAGCTCTTTAATTTTTCCTTCAATATATGCACGGACTTTTTACAATCCTCTACCGTCTTTCCCCCAGTTATGACCAGTCGCCCTGAGCTGAATATCAGTATAGCGCTCTTTGGATCCTTTATTCGGTACACTAAGCCTGGGAATACCTCCGGTTCGTACTCCATGCCCTCAAGTTCCAATCCCACTACGATAGCCCCAAGGTTGAGTTCTTTTCCTATACTGGCAGAAGCAACGATATTCTGCACTTTAAATTCCGGATGCTCCGCCACTTCTATCCCTAAACCCCTAAGGTCGGTGGAAAGCTTGTCCATTACGATTCGCACATTTTCTTTAGTCTTTGACCCCGTACACACCACTTTCCCGGAACGAAAGATAAGGAAAGCGGACTTCGGATCTTTCGTCCTATACACCAATCCCGGAAACTTCTTCTTCGTAAACACCGCCGCTTCTAACCGTGATTCAATATACTGCAGGTCTAATTCTTCAGCAATTCTCGCATTCGCTACTACATTTTCTACTTTTATATCTACTTCTGTCATCTTTCTTCACGCCCCCATTTATAACAAGTAAACATGGTTACTACTATTGTGTATAAGTAAAGTATATAATCTATTAGGGTATTATGTTGCGGAGAGAAGGGGAATAGAGATGAAGAAGAGGGTGAAGAGGATAAGAGGGACAAGGACTTGCGGTGGCGGCTCGGCTAAGAAGAGAAGGGGCAAAGGAAGCAAGGGTGGTTCGGGTAAGGCCGGCGCATACGGGCACCACTTCGTTTGGTCCCTAAAACGAGGCATAATTAAGGGCCATAATAAGAGTGCAACCTCGCGCGAGCAGTCTGGTGATAAAATAATGATAAACGTAGGCGAGTTGGAGGATATGCTGGAAGGGCTGATAGCGAAGGGCAAAGCTGAAGAGAGAGCTGATAGCTTTTTTGTTGATCTAACCCCGCTTGGTATACAGAAGGTACTGGGCAAGGGACAAGTGGAGAAGAAGTTGATACTCAAAGCGAATGAAATATCACAAATAGCAAGGGATAAGATAGAAAGTGCAGGTGGCACTGTAGAACTGGCGACTGGAGTGTGAATTAGCATAGATGGAAGCGATAAATTCGAGAGAGGTTTTAACACAGATTTTAAGTAAGTTCCCTATGGTGGAGCGGCCGGGTTGGCATGTCCACTTCAAGTCGAAGCTGGCCTGGACGGTTGGCATACTCGTTCTCTTCTTTGCATTGGGAAACGTTCCTCTCTTTGGACTATCGCCAGAATCAATGGACCTTTTCGGTCAGTGGCGTGCCATCTTTGCAGGGGAGCGGTTCTCGCTTACTGCTCTCGGTATTATGCCAATCGTTGATGCTTCTATTGTTTTACAGCTTCTGGTCGGTGCGGGAATAATACAACTTAACCTGAGCGATCCAAAAGACCAAGCGTTTTATCAGAGCTTGCAGAAGTTACTCGTTATCGTCTTCTCTGCTTTTATTAGCCTGACTTATGTTATAGGCTTTTATAAGCCGGACCCGGCAATAGCATCTCTGCTCGGTGTATCACTGAAGGCCATCTCGCTCATGCTTTTCTTACAGGTATTCGCTGGCGGATTGCTTATATACTTCATGGACGAAGTGGTCTCGAAATGGGGTATAGGATCGGGTATTTCGTTGTTCATCCTCGCTGGTGTCTCGCAACAAATAATTATAGGACTCATTAACTGGCTGCCAGATCAGAGCGGATTGGCGGTAGGTGTGATTCCAAGATGGATAGAGTTGCTATGGCCTGGCTCGGCATTGCATGTAGAAGCGTATGAGATATTAGAAGGAGGAATGACTTTTCTCTTCCAGCATCATTTAATAGCACTTATCTCAACCATTGTGGTATTTTTTGTCGTTGTGTACCTTGAGAGTACTCGATTAGAGATACCATTAGCACATTCGATGGCGCGAGGCGCTCGTGGCAGGTTTCCAATTAAGTTGTTATACGCAAGTGTACTTCCAATGATTCTTGTACGTGCGTTACAGGCGAGTATACAGGGTTTTGGAAGGTTGCTTTGGAACAAAGGAATTACCCTATTCGGGACGTACGATGCAAATGGAAGTGCAGTATCGGGATTGGTATATTATCTCGACCCGATTTATGGCCCCTGGGATTGGTTCCCGTCAATGGTGCATAGTGTTTATCCGAACATTGCGGGCTGGCAAATTGTCACGAGGCTCGGTATTGACCTCCTCTTTATGGTCGTAGGCGGTGCGATATTCGCGCTATTCTGGATAAATACGACTGGTATGGGGTCCAAGGATGTAGCAGCGCAGATACATAATTCAGGACTGCAAATACCGGGGCATCGGAGAGGACAAGCAACGATCGAGAAGCTGATGGAGGGCTACATTCCGCGAATAGCATTAATGGGTGGTGCTATCCTGGGTGTGCTATGCGTGCTTTCAAATATGTTCGGCACACTGGGGCAGGCATCAGGAACGGGTTTGCTTCTGGCTGTGAGTATCGCATACCGGCTCTATGAGGACGTAGCATCTGAGCAGATGATGGAGATGTATCCAGCAATGCGTAGATTCTTCGGCGATTGATAACAAAAATGTAATGGGTTTGAACGGGCTAAGCGTAAGGGATGCGTTAACGTTAGTTTTAACTAAAATACCGATGGTTGAACGTCCCAAGCAGCATGTACCACTCAAGACAAAGCTACAGTTTACTGCCGCTATACTTATACTTTATTTTGCTATGGGCAACATCCCGCTCTTCGGCCTTTCTCCAGATACGCTGGACCTTTTCGGTCAGTGGCGTGCATTATTCGCAGGCGAAAGATTCTCGCTTAGTGCTGTTGGTATCATGCCAGTCATAAGTGCTTCGCTTATTTTACATATTTTAGCGGGTCCTAAGCTAATGAAGCTCGACTTGAGCAACCCAAGGGACCAGATGTTTTATCTGAACCTGCATAAACTGCTCGTTCTTTGTTTCGTGTTTCTTAGCAGCATTTCCTATGTCGTTGGATTTTATATGCCTGATCAGGAAATAGCATACCAGCTTGGTGTACCTATACAGGCCATCTCTTTCATACTCTTACTTCAAGTTGCCTTCGGCGGGATGTTGATATATTATATGGAATGTGTAGTCACGAAATGGGGTGTAGGTTCAGGAATAGGTATTTTTATCATGGCGGGAGTCACGCAGCAGTTATTTACCGGGCTTATTAATTGGATGCCTGATTCGAGTGGCTTAGCGGTTGGTGTAATACCCAGATGGATAGAAATAGCGCAGCAAGTAGAGCCATATAAAATATCAGAAGGTTGGTTGACTTTTCTATTCCAGAATTACGTAATCGCGCTTATCACGACTGTCGCAGTATTCCTACTCGTTATTTATCTGGCGTGTACTCGTATAGAGGTAGAAATACCGGGCTATTTGAAACGGCGAAGTAGCCGAGGCAAAGTCAGATTTCCGGTTAAGCTTATGCACTTTTCGTATGCTATTGTTGCTCCGCTGGTGTTTTTCCCGGGGGGTTGGGCTATATTAGCGTACGTGCAAGGTTTTGGTAGGCTGCTTTGGTCCAATGGATTTACCACATTCGGGACGTACGATGCAAATGGCAATCCAATAGCAGGTTGTTTGATGTATTATCTCGATCCGATTCATAGCCCCTGGGATTGGGTGCCTACGCTTGTACATAGTATTTATCCTGATATTGCGGTCTGGCAAATTGCAGTAAGAGTAGCAGTAACCGTTTCAATAATAGTTGCGGGAGCAATGCTAATCGCGCTAATATGGTTAAAACTAACGCCGGGTCTGGAAATGAGGGATATAAAAGCAATGGTGCGTGATTCCGGGCTTCCGATTTACGGACATCGCAGTGGTGTAAAAGCGATAAAGCGGGCGGTGGATCGGAGTGCACCGAAGATAGCAATACTGGGTTGCGGCATCCTAGGTGCTTTGCTCGTAGTTGCGAATATGTTCGGCACGTTGGGCTTAGTAAACGTATTGTATCTTTTCGTGAGTGTGATTGTCATTTATGATATTTACGGCGAGATTAGCTCTGAAAGGGGTTAACGATTAATCGGGTGCATTACCTGATTCTTACAACGGAAAAATCTTTTTGTGCATGAAGTACGTCTTTAGAGGGATGTTGCGGCAATATTTTTAAAGAAACCGTAGGGAAAAAGCCATGGGTGATATGCAACCCAGTAATAAACGTGTAATGCACCCATCTAAGTTTGTATCACAAAGACAAGAGTTTTAAAGCGGTTTTTGTGGAACTGACTCTTAATATGTCGGGGGAAGTAATGGCTTGATGAGAAGAGAAGGAGCTTTGTGTAGCTGAATAAAGAATAAGAAATAAAGGGCTGTTTTACGTTAAAAAATCTATTTCCGCAAGACTGCTGCTCTGCTCAAAAATACTCTTGGTCTTTTAATAGGTTTAAATCATATCGCAACAGCTTTGTCTATAGTTTCTTCAAATGCCGGCTTTGAAACATGAAAACTCGGCTCGATGATAAAAAAAGTTCCATCTGGTTTCAGTGTATGTCGATGTCAATGGAGAGTCTTTTCAATTCAGGAATGAGCAGCATCAAACATGTGCCACATTTAAAAATCAGATTAGTGCCGCTTTCAACCAAATTACCAAGCAATTCAAAGGCAAATATTGCTTTTTCTATCAGTATCGGGTCTGCATTTGTTTCTCTGTGTTTGTCATTTATCCATTTTCTTTCAAAACATCTTCTGTCAATCATTTTTCGGCCGCAGTACTACTACTGCCACATTTTACGAAAATGTGACATTGGTGGATTTTGGGATTATACACATACCCCTCATTTTTTCTTTTATCGTATTTGTATAGCTAATGTAAAAAACCACGAGATTTCACCAGATTAACACAAGATTTTTTGGTTAACATTAGCTAAAAAAGCCAATAGAGATCTTAAGCCGGACCCATAATATTATTTTCTCGTGGAAATCTGTGTAATCTTGTGGTTAGCTAAACAATTTTCTTTTATCTATCTCCTTTCTGCGTAATCGAGCATCTCAGCCATATTTATGCGGTAATTACAGATTATATTGGAAATAATTTTCTGGCATTCGTCCATATCCATGAGATTTGTCTTTTTCGTCTCCACAACCCAATCCACAATTATCTTCTCTATTCTTGCCAAACTCTGTCTTTAGGCACACGCGGAGAAATGGAAGGTCTTAATACAACCGTTCGGGTTTTTAAATCCACATGTCTTTCCGCTTCACTTTTGCGTGGATTCTGATATCTATTGTATCCGTTATCTGACCGGAAATCTTTTAAGGCTTGCAGAAAATCTTTATCAGCATAAACTAAAGTGACAAATTGGCTTGGGACGTGATGAAAGAAACCTTTTATCTGTTCAGTGCCCCAGCAAGAGAAATCAAGTAGTGGGAATTTGTCTAATATTAATGTTCTAATTTCTTCTACGGGCGTTGTATCCAATACAAAATCCGGTTTTATTGTGGAATACCAGCCTCTGCCTGCGCCATAGATAGCGTATTCGTTTTTCAGGAGATAGAGATATTTTTTCAGTGTGTCATCTTTGTAGTCAATTTTTTTATCATTAAAATAGTTCCTCAAGTCGTTTATATTGAAATAGCGGTTATTCGCTGCGTAATTGAGTATATGTTCTTTGAGAGTCGTCTTTTTTTCGTTTTTCCTCTTTTTCCACATCCACCCACTCATGCCTTTTAATCCGCTCTATTTGCTCTTAACGCCCACAAAACTCGTTGAATAGATGGTTTTGTTCTGGGAATTTCTATTTTCACCGTCTCCCAAACAGTTTGTATATCCACTCCAAAATAATCGTGAATCAAGACATCTCTCATTCCTCCGATATCTCTCCAGGGAATTTCGGGATATGTTCTGCGAATATTATCGAGGATGTGTTTTACTGCTTCCCTATAATTTATAAGGCTCTTATAACCGCGTAGATGGTTTTCTTATCTATTGCAAAATCTTCAAAAGTCATTTATTTAATAAAACTTTCCGCTTCTTCCATAGCATCTAAAATATCCTTAAAAAAGTCTAAATAATCTCTTGACTTAGACATAAATGACCTCCTTTAATATTCTTTTGCCAATTCTTGGCTTTAATGAGCTTTTCATAACCAAATCCACTTCAACGCCCGAAAGGTCAGAAAGATAATTTTTGAGTCCTACAAAGGATATAAGTCCTACTGGCTCTTCAAACTCAACCAGGATATCTATATCGCTTCCCTCTTTCTCTTCACCCCTCACATAAGAACCGAAAATTCCGAGTTCTTTTACCTTAAAACGTTCCTTTAACCCCTCTTTATGCTCTGTGAGTGTTTCTTTAATCTCTTCAATTGTCTTCATCTCTTCTTTTTCCTCAAACGATTCGGTAATAATATCATCTCTCCATCATCTTAACCCACTCATGCCCCTTTATCCGATCTATCTGCTCCTGAATCTCTTCATCATTGATTAAAACGTTATAAACACCTTCAATAATTCCCATACTCTCCTTCTCCAGTTTTCCAAGCTCCCTCTCCTCTTTTACCGTCAATTCCTCTTTCAACTGCTTCTTCCAGTATAGTTCCGCCCCGCGGTCGTAGTTTATTGGTTTTAAGTGCTTTGAGACAAGTTCTAAAAGATATTCTTTTGGCTCTGGATAAAGCCCGTTTTCATAGAATTTTTCTTTGAACCTTAACTTCGACCAAATATAGGGAATATATAATTCCTAATCGTACTATGAAGCCTTATTTTAGCATTTAACGGAAAATAAAAGAAAAAAAGCTTTATAAATTATGTCCCTTATACGCCCCGATATAGGGGACATGGAAAAATACCCCAAAAAAATCCCTAAGAAGGTAATGGACCTAGATAAGGCATTTGTAAGCTATCTGTTCCCTAAAATAATTCGAAGTTAAGGTTTGAAGTAGAGTTCGTAAACGTTACGATTCATTTTACCATCTCAATCCTTTTTCTCTTAACCTCTCCACTACAAATTCTTTAACCTCTTTTGCGGTTTCATAAAACACCTTACCTCATCAATACTGAGTTCAATATACTCTTCAGGATATCGTATTTCAACTGCGTAAAAAGTAAGTTCATATATTCCGTCCTTATCCAATCTTTCAAACTTCTTATCTTTATCTATACAGAGGGCTAAAATAGGTTCTAAGTCGTGCGTCTTCGTTACACGCACATCAACCTGTGTTAAATAAGCTTTAAAGTATTTTTCAACCGCTTGCTGACAGTGGAAAGCAATTACATCCGTTGGTGCATCTTCAAGTATTAATAGATGTTTAACTGTTTTTAAGTCATTTTCCGCTTTCTTGAGCCATCTCAAGGTTGACCACTTCTTCCTTCATACTTTGATACCCTCCAGATATACCTCGTTAGAAATCGTGTTTGCTACTTTTTTCTCATCTTCAAACGATTGCTCATCTTTCAAAATTATATCCACGGAAACGAAAGGGAAATAATCATGAAATCGCCTGTAAATTTTATGCCAAAGTTCTTTTTTCTCTTTTAAGTCTAAATTGCCTTTTACAACTATCAAAAAGTCCCAATCACTTTCTTCTTCAAAATCCTTCCCTGTTCTACTCCCAAATAATAGGATATTTGTATATACAACGCCGATTTCTTTCAGTATACTTTTCAGTTTCGCTGTGACTTCTTTTTCGGTATTCATTTTCCTGCACCTTCTATTATTTTAAACCACTCATGCCCTTTTATCCGCTCAATCTGCTTTTAAATCTCTTTATCCTTTATTAAAGCGTTATAAACTCCTTCAATGATTTTTATATTCTCCTTCCCCAGTTTTTCAAGTTCATTCTCCTCTTCCTCCGTTATTCCTTCCATTTTCTTTCTAATAAAGCTTACTCATCGCTTCTCACTTGTGAGTTTTTTAGGATGCTATTGAGAGTCTTGAGATGGGTTCGCTATTAAAATAAACCTTTATAATTAAATCTTTTTCATTTTGACTGATCTCAATTTTAGAAACTTTATCTATGTTACCACATAACTCACTTTCAAGCTTGTTTTTGATTGCCCTTATTAATGAATATTTCGTTATTTCGTCATCGTCATAATAAATCGCATAATCATATAGGGGTATTTCAAATGGTTCGTTTCTCTGGGAACTCTGCTTTATTCCTAATATATTTGCGATTTCTTCTGTTAGTTTTTCAGTATTTATTTTAGGTGGATTTCTGGTTATCTTTTCATGCCAGCTGAAAGTTACTTTTCCTTCTGAATTCCGTATCAATTCCGAGTCGTAGACCTCTGCATCCTTTCGATTCCAGCTATTCAGCCATCCGTTTTTTGTTAAAACTGGCAAATTCTGGTCGAGAACGTAATATTCATCATCAATTTTGACAGCTGAAGCAACATGTCGAGGTATTGCAAAGAAATAAACCTTGGAATTTGGATATATACTGAAAAGCAAAGATGCGGTGAGTTTCGCATAATCCCGGCATATTGCCATACGATACTCTAAAATTTTGTGGATTGGTAAGCTTATCCTAAAAGTATTGTTCATAATACCCCAGATTTTTGATGCTTTGGTTTTGAAAGGATTTCCTCTAAAAATTGGACGATAGCTCATTACCAAATAAAATATTGTAAGTGCTGCAGCACCGCACAATACGCCATTCAGTGATGTTAAAGCAAGCACCATATCAATAGTAGATGACTTTTGAAGAGGAAGAGCCAAGTAAGCCCTTTCGAGCTTATATATAGGATATGAAAACAACAAAATGTATATAATCTTTACTATAGTATTCTGATAAAGTAGCCATGCCATAAATAATAGAAAAATTGTCAACACTATCAGTAGCGATGCAGATAGTGATAATATATTCAAAGATGCGAGATAGTAATAAAACAAAAATAATACTGGCAAGAGTGCAAAAACATAAAGGATGATGCTTAACCCCATTAAAACATACCCTGGTAATTCCAGTATCCCTCTTTCCTTCCAATATTGAATATTTCTATCCTGCCACTCTAAAATGTTGGTAAGAGTTTCTTTTTCTGATTTTCCTTCCAGTCTCTTTGCTAATAATTCCACATTTTTTATATCCGTATCAGTTGGTAAAAACTGTTTTTTGCCTATCAACACGAGTGCTGTTTTAAATTTATTCAGCATCTTCCTTCTCCTTCTATCACCTTCACCCACTCATGCCCTTTAATTCTCTCTATCTGCTTTTGGATTTCTTTATCTTTGATCAAAGCGTTGTAAACATCTTCAATAATTCCCATACTCTCCTTCTCCATTTTCTTAAGCTCCTTCTCCTCCTTTACCGTCAATTCCTCTTCCAACTGCTTCTTCCAGTAAAGTTCCGCCCATCTATCATAGTTTATTGGTTTAAGGTGCTTTGAGACAAGTTCCAAAAGATATTCCTTCGTCTCCAGATAAAGCCCATCTTCATGGAATTTCTCTTTAAAATAGAGTTCATAAAGCAATAAATCCGAAGCTGTTATGAAAAACTTCACTTGGGCTTTTAATTCTTCGTTCCCGTCGTTACGTATGTATTGAGATACCATCAAAAGATAGTCCATAAGACACAAAAATTCATCTTGCTTCGGTGGTATAGGGATTTTAATTTTTGCCAGGTCGTCAGGGTAAACGGACAGTTTATTCCTCTGATTTTCGGCTATTAGGAATCTGCCAAGTTTAGAATTTAGTATGAGAAGGATATATTTTAGAGATAACTTCTCTGATAATTTTTCATATTTATTCCTGACATCCTTCTTTGCTTTCTTGTTGATAGACCTATTACTAACGCCTTCTAAGTCTTTCCACAAAACCATCACCACAATACTATGATTACAAGCCAGACCCCAGCTATCTAAAGTACCCCCTGTAATGCTACCAAATAATAGTTTAGAAGGAATATACAACTCTGAAAAGGTAGGTCTTCTGACTTTTGCAGGCACCCTATCTGTATTCCACTCAAGAAATTTTATCTCCTTGATAGCATAGGGCTCTATCATTTTTCCTTCAACATAAGGCTTAACATGAATGTCATCATAAGTATCAGAGATTAAATCATCTTTCTCAAATTCGCCTTTAAAATTCTTTTCATTCGCATTTAGAACCATTCCAACACTTATATAACAAATATCTTTTAATTCATACAAATCTTCCCCTTCTATCCTAACAATTTTTGATGGTGTTTTCCCGGGGTTAAACAAATCTTTTCCAAACTCACTTTGTTTAGCCGATGATAAGAATTCAAAATTTCCAAACGTTTCTGTATGCTTTTTTCTTAAAGCGGTGTTTTCTGGATTTGTTTTACTTTTAAATACTACAATCGTATTTCTAACGCCGACACCAACGAAGATTTTGACATCGGAACAAAAATCTAACTGTCTTATTTCTGCATTTTCAATAAAAAAATCATGAGATTTTAGCGTATATTTTGCGGAGTTATAGGAATCCTCAACGATAAGACTGAAATATCCATCTAAACGTAAAAGTTTAAAGCCCCTTTCCAAGAATGAGATATAAATATCCCATTTCTCATACAACGTTTCGTAAAACTTTGTCTTAAGAATTAGTTCTCTTTCCTTTATAATGAATTCATCATCCGTATCCGCTCTTACATACGGCGGATTCCCCATTACCACATCAAATCCTCCTCTATCCAGAAACACCTCTGGGAACTCAGAAATCCAGTGAAACGTCTTGACCCCCTTCAAATCTTCAAGTTTTATGCCATGCTCTTCTGCAAACTTCTCATCCAGTTTTTCATTAAACAAATCCGTAATCTTATTCAAAAGCTCATTCAAAGGTCTTGCATACTGTGAATTAAGAGAAGCTATCAAAATACTTATCAACTTCTCCTTTGTCCTCAAAACCTTCTCAAAATCGCTCCACTCTATCTGCGCCTTTGTGAGTATCCTGTTCAGTTCCCCAACCTCTTTCAGGATATTCCCTCTTATTCCCAAAGTCCCGGCAGTATCAACAAGATAACCCCTGAGTTCGGAAACAATCTTTATGGCTTCAACAATATACGTCATTTCTTTTTCCTTTATGAAAAAATCGAGCAACAACTGACCTCTTTCTGATTTAACTTCCTCTTTTTCCTCTCCCTTCTTCACATACCCAATCAAAGAATTTCCATCCCTCAAATTGGAATGCACATTCGGAAACCTTATGAAATACTTACCTGCCTTGAAATGCCGGGCAATAGTTAAAAACAACCTCGCTTTTGCTATGTTTATCGCACTTTGGTTTATATCCACACCGTAAACGTTCCTTGACAGGATGATAAAGAACTTCACGAGCATCCTTAGCTGCTCCAAATCGCCAATCTCAAGAAGATTTATAGGTTTTATTTTTCCATGCTCGTCTGCTGCTATTATCTCTATCTTTAACCGCAAGTCTCTGGCTTTATCCCAGATTCTTTCGTAAATACCCAAAAGAACGTTAATTGCATTCTCCAAAAAGTGTGCAGAACCCACCGCCGGGTCTAATATCTTTATCTCCTTCAACTGTTCAAATAAATAACGCAGTATCTCTTTATTATTCGATTCTGCTATCTGGTCAGTAGATACAAAATTTGTGTTGAACTTTTCATTCACTCTATCCACAAAATACGGATCTATCGTGTTCTTACCTGTTTAGAAAAAATGTGCCACCTACATTTTCAGTGAATTTACGAGGCGTGTTTCCTCTTTAAGTAACTCACTCCTGCCAATTTTCTTCAAAGTATCCGTTATCGCCTTCGTTACATTGAGGTACCATGTCTTTGTT
>JAPWVK010000099.1 GCA_029241965.1 Candidatus Methanophagales archaeon | reverse complement strand
CAGCATTAGAAACTGACCACCCAGCACGGTCAGCTGAATCTTCGCCCCAGAAGGAAGCATCTGCGTTTGAAAGGTTGGTATCCATACTCCAGCCAGTACTCTTTCCCAGTATCAGATACGTCTGACCTGCTAGAGAGCCGCCATCGTCATCACCATAAGCCCCGATCAGGAAGTCGTCATAGCCGTCACCGTTTACATCGCCAGCGCCAGAAACGGAATAACCAGCACGGTCACCCCAATCTTCGCCCCAGAAGGAAGCATCTGCGTTTGAAAGGTTGGTATCCATACTCCAGCCAGTACTCTTTCCCAGGATCAGATACGTCTGACCTGCGCCCCCACCGCCATCGCCATTACGATGAGTCCCGATCAGGATGTCGTCATAGCCGTCGCCGTTAACATCGCCAGCATTAGAAACTGAAATACCAGTCCAGTCACCTGGATTTTCGCCCCAGAAGGAAGCATTTGCGGTTGAAAGGTCGGTATCAGGTGTCCAGGCATAAGCGCTGCCTGTTAGGAACGCAAGAGCCAATATAAATGCTGCTGCGGCAGTTACAGAACCAATTTTTCTTGTTTTCATTTTTTCGTTTTCACCTCCTAATTTTTTGAGTTTCCCTTTTGTCTCTTCTTTTTATCACGTCGAGACTTATACAAAAATTGTAATTATGCTATATTACGCTTTTCGATTTTTTCCTTTGATAACAAAGTACATTTTCTCATTTTTTATGTGTTTATTTACATACGCGAAAATTTAATGAAAGGAATAAAACGAGTGCTTTACAACTTCACCAGCGTCACCTCTATGATATTCTGCACCCTCTTTATCTCGTCCATCGTATCCCCACCAACGCTACTATCCACGTTAAGCACCATAACCGCTTCACCGCCTAATTTCGCCCTTCCTACCTGCATCCCCGCTATATTTACGCCACTGTCGCCCAGAATCGTGCAAACCTGTCCTATCACCCTTGGTTTGTCTGAGAATGAGCATATAAGCATATAGCCCGAAGGAGATGCGTTTACCCGGTAGCCATCAATTTGCACTATTCTCATGTCATCTTTTCCGAATAGTGTCCCTGCAACGGTCTTCTTCTCTTCCTCCCCATCTCGCTGTACGGTTATTGAAAGACTAATCAACGAGGCGAAGTTTTCACTGTCTTCGGTCTTGCTTTCCGTAACCTTTATCCCCGATTTCTTCGCTATCGCATCGGCATTCACATAATTCACGCCGTCCGTGAACCACGACAGGACACTCTTCAGCATTGCCACGGTTATTATCCTCGTATCGTCTCCCGCACCGCCTGGTCCTGTCATCCCGATTTCGCCCTCGTAAGAGACGTTAAAATGTTCCATCCTGCTCGATTTTGGTATTAGCTGCGCACATAGCCGCCCAAGTTTCTCCGCCAATACCAGATACGGATTTATAGTATCCATCAGCTCTTCTTCGACGTATATCATATTCAAAGCGTTCCGCACGGGCTTGTTCTGCAATGCGGTTATTACCTCCTCTGCAATAATCAGTGCGGCTGCTTTCTGAGCTTCCTTCGTGGATGCACCAAGATGAGGCGTCATAATTACTCCTTCCAGTTCGAGCAATTCACTCGTCTCTGGTGGTTCGTTTTCAAATACATCTAGAGCAGCGCCAGCTACTTTACCGCTTCTTATTGCTGCTGCCAGCGCACCCTCATCTAATATTCCGCCACGAGCACAGTTTATCACACGAACTCCTTCTTTCATCTGCGCGAACTCGTCCTTACCTATCAGATGATGTGTGTCCTTCATCAGAGGTGTGTGCACCGTGATAAAGTCAGCTACCGAAATAACGTCAGTAAAGCCCGAAAGAGCAATCCCAAGCTCTCGTGCTTTTTCCTGCGATATAAAAGGGTCGTATGCAACAACTCGCATACCCAGTCCCTTTGCCATTTTCGCTACTTCATTCCCCACTCTGCCCAGGCCTATTATGCCCAATACCTTGCCGTTCACTTCCACACCCATGTACTTCTTCCGTTCCCATTTGCCCGACTTCATTGAGACGTTCGCAGCCGGTATATTACGCGAAAGGCTGAGCAGCATTCCGATGGTGTGTTCCGCCGCCGAGATGGTATTTGCCTCTGGAGCGTTCACCACTAGTATTCCTCTATCCGTCGCGGCTTCCACGTCTATGTTGTCCACGCCGACGCCCGCCCTGCCAATCACCTTCAATCGTGTGCCTGCTTCTACTATCTCTTTTGTCGCTTTCGTACTGCTTCGCACGACTAACGCATCATAGTCGGCAATTCGCTCCTTCAATTCTTCCTTGCTCAAGTCCAGCAAGACATCCACTTCCGCAAATTCACGCAGCTTTTTTATCCCCTCTTCTGAAAGGCTATCCGATATAAGCACCCTCTTCTTTGATTCCTTATCTTGATTCATCTGTGATTCTCCCTTTTGCCCTTATCGAGCTCGTAAAAACATATAGTGCACATTCTATAATTAAAGGTAATTGTGTATGGCGGAACAGATGACTTTGTTAATAGAAGTCGGTTAGATGTGCTTCTTGGAGCTCTCATCGTATATTGCTATTTTACTTCGCTTTACCACCTATGTTTTTCATAACACCGATAGATACTCCTTCAATTCCCATTCCGATATATTCACTCGATACCGGTCCCATTCCACCTTCTTTGACGTGATGAAGTTCTCGAAAACATGGTCACCAAGAGCTTCCCTTACCAATTCACTCTTCTCAGTCAGCGCAATCGCCTCGATCAAACTTCCGGGCAGTACTGAAATCCCGTCCCTCGCCCGTTCATCAGCACTCATTATATATACATCCTTTTCCGTGGGTGGTGGCAACTCATACTTGTTCTTCATCCCGGCTAATCCCGCTGCGAGCATCACCGAGAATGCTAAATATGGATTGCATGCCGGGTCAGGGCTGCGGTATTCCACTCGTGTCGCTTTCTCTTTACCCGGTTTATACATCGGCACCCGTACAAGCGTAGAACGGTTATGACGCGCCCATGTAATGTATGCTGGCGCTTCATAGCCCGGCACCAAACGTTTATACGAATTTATCCATTGATTGGTTATCGATGTAATCTCAGGTGCGTGTCTTAACAATCCCGCGATATAGCACTTTGCAAAATCAGAGATTTGATGTTCGGCATCTTGATCGAAGAACGCATTGCGATCTCCTTTAAATAGCGATTGATGCACGTGCATTCCAGAGCCATTTATACCGAAGATGGGTTTAGGCATGAACGAGGCATAACAACCTTGTTGCTGTGCGATCTCCTTAATCACGATTCGAGAGGTCATCACATTGTCTGCCATCGCAAGCGCATCTATATAACGAAGGTCAATCTCGTGCTGCGAAGGTGCAACTTCGTGGTGGCTGGCTTCCACGGTTATTCCCATTTTCTCCAGCGGTAAAGCAGCATCTCTTCGTAAGTCGCTTCCCGCATCCAAAGTCGTTAAATCGAAGTATCCGCCTTCATCCATTATCTCCGGTTTTTTTTCGCTGCTAAAGTAAAAGTATTCCAATTCGGGACCGATGTAGAACGTGTAGCCGTATTCTTCCTTCAACTTTGCCAGGTTCCTTTTCAAGACATACCTTGGATCGCCCATGTAGGGTGTGCCATCAGGCTCTAAAATATCACAGAACATTCGCGCAACTGCATCTTCCTTCGCTCTCCACGGAACAATCTTGAATGTCGTAGGGTCAGGTTTCGCGAGCATATCGCTCTCGTCAATCCGTGCAAATCCTTTTATCGAAGAGCCGTCAAATCCCATCCCTTCATCAAACGCAGCTTCTAATTCGCTAACTGAGATAGTGACGCACTTCAATCGCCCCAGGATGTCCGTGAACCAGAGTCCAACGAATTTTACACCTTGTTCGTTTACCGTTTCAAATACCTCTTCCTTTCCCCTTGCTTTTATTTCCATATCGTCTCGGACATCTATTAATTTACTATTTATTTAAAATTATGTGTTTAATCACGAACGATTAAAATTTGCGAGAAGGTCTTGGATGTAAAAAGGCACAGGAGGCTAACAACTTCACACTGAGCGCAAATACGCCACGGGTGGAGTTTTACGCTTATGTTCACTCCTTTCGATCTTCTTCTTCACCTTCTCTACCTTCTCTTTGTCAAAGTCCGATAAATCCGTTGATTCTATCACCTTCAATATCCTATCAAGCTCGTCGTATGACATCCCAATCTCAGATTCATCAGTCTGACCCGCCCATAACCCCGCAGAAGGCGGCTTATCTAATATCTCTTTCGGAATGCCCAGCTCATCAGCCAGAACTCGCACTTCGGTCTTCAGAAGATTGCCCAATGGAAGTATATCCGCTCCACCATCGCCGTATTTTGTAAAGTATCCAATCGCGAGTTCGCTTTTATTTCCTGTGCCGACCACCAGATAATTCAGCTTGTTTGCGAAATAGTAAAGAAAAAGCATCCTCAGACGTGGCTTCAGGTTCGCTGTTGCAATATCACCTTTTTCCGCGTATGCCGCAGCTCCAAGCGATTCAATAACCGCCTCGAAGACCAGTAAGATGTCTATCGTCCTTGTTTCAATATCAAACTTATCTGCAACCAGTTTCACATGCTCCATATCCTTAGGGTCACTTTTGCAGGGTAGAATCAAGCCAAGCGTGCTCTGTGGGCATGCAGTCTTACATAATACCGTGGTTACTGACGAATCCAAGCCGCCACTCATTCCCAGCACAACACCCGCAGCCGATGCTTCCTCCACTTTCTCTCTGATCCATTCGCTTAGTTCTTCAGCCATGTTCTTCATTTTCGTATTCATAGCTTTTCCATTGACAATCAATAGTGTGACCGCATTACTTTTATATGTTTAAGGCGAAGAGATAGTACAGGAGTGTCTTTATGACTTTCGAGATGGGTATTAACGTGCTGCCGGAGTGTATAAGGGTAATATTAATAGCGATGGTTCCTTTTGGTGAACTGCGTGTCGCTATCCCCCTTGGATTCAACTCTTTTAATATGGACTCCATCCAAGCATACGTTCTGGTATACGTTCTGTCTGTGATAGGTAACATGATACCAGTAGTGCCATTGCTGCTTTTTCTAGAGCCGGTTTCAAACTGGTTGAGGAGATACCGTGTATTCGACCGATTCTTTGACTGGTTATTCGCGAGAACGAGACGATATGACCATAGGATGGAGAAATATGGCGCCTTAGGGCTAATACCCTTTGTTGCGATTCCTCTGCCCGTGACTGGCGCGTGGACCGCATGTGCAGCCGCTTTCGTCTTTGGTATCCATTTCCGATACGCATTTCCCGCTATTCTCGCAGGTGTAATGATAGCAGGCGTGATCGTAACGCTGTTGTGTGTGATGGGTGTTTTTGTAATTTCTGGTTAGAGTTCGAAGCAAAAAGAGAGAGAGCGAATGAAAGGGACCTACGTGCTAATCACAGAAAATAGTACGGACGTAGAGATAGAAATAGGCAAAATGGGCAGCGTAGCGTTCAAGAAGGGTTTTTATGCGTATGTTGGTTCTGCGCTTTCGGGATTAGAACGCAGAATAGAAAGGCACTTGCGTGACCCGGGCGACAACAAGAAACTGTACTGGCATATTGACTATTTCCTGGCTAGTCCTATGGTAAAAATAAGGGAAGTGGTATTTGCAGAATCAGGAGAGCGGAAAGAATGCGAAGTTGCTGCGAACATGAGCATGGATTTAGCGGCTATAACTAATTTCGGATGCAGCGATTGCCGATGCAAAAGCCATTTGTTCTTTTCTACGAGTTTTGCACAGCTAAAAGAGCTTGTTTACAATAGTTTCTACACAGCAGGAGTACATTTCCGCGCCACAAAAATAAACCCCGTATGAGCAATCATTTTATGCTCAGGGCGCATACTCCGCCCTTTTATCTCCCATCCACGCAGACCAACCTCATAAATACCCATCACGCGAAAGTTTTTACCGTGTTTCAATTCTATCCTTCTCGATAGCTTGTATATCTGCAGCACAGTTGGATTGTAACACAGAAGGATTCCACCGCTTAATAACGATTCTTCTACGTATTTCAGCACTCGCCAGGGCTCTGAAAGGTCCAATAATATCCTGTCCAATTCTTGCTCTTCTATGCCTTCGTACACGTCCTTATCTCTCAATATAAGCTCCCCTGAACTCCCTGCAGTCTCTACTTTACCGAAGAAAGTATCTATGTTTCTTTGTGCAATCGCCTGAAAATCCGCCCGTTTGTCATACGATACCACTTTTCCGTCCTTACCAACTGCACGGAGTAAAGCCATTGTAAGAGCCCCTGACCCCGTACCCGCTTCTAACACCTTTGCACCCGGGAATATGTCCGCAAGCATTAAAATGGCTGCGATGTCTTTGGGGTATATTATCTGTGAGCCTTTCCTCATCTTCGATGTGTATTCGGCCAATGTTGGTCGGACAACCAAAATGGGGTCTCGGAGCGATGATCTTATAACACTACCGTCTTCTAGGCCGATTATATCGTCATGCAAAATAGCGCCATGAGTGGACGAGAAAGAAGACCCCGCTTTTAATAAAAGCTTGTATCTTCTGCCTTTTTTGTCTATCAGATGCACGAACTCGCCTTCTTTTATCATCGACATTGTTTTAATATTAATATAATACCTCCACTAAATCTCTTTCTTTTATAGTAGCCTCCACATGTTAAATACGAGGGGTTAAAATGGAATTGATTAATAAAATAAAGGAGAAGCTAAGTGAGAAACACGAAGCAAGAGTAGCAAAAATAGAACAAAATTGGATGGAAAAATTAATAAAAGCGGCGGAGAGGAAATCACCTGTTGTAGTTGAATATACCTCGCTTTCTGGCGGGGGTGACTATGATATACTCGTAAACGATAAATGGGTCGAGAGTGTGTTCGGTGACTCTAGAACTGCGGAGAGAAGAGCCGGGCATATTGAAAGAATATTAAGACCTGTTTAGAAAAAATGTGCCACCTACATTTTCAGTGAATTTACGAGGCGTGTTTCCTCTTTAAGTAACTCACTCCTGCCAATTTTCTTCAAAGTATCCGTTATCGCCTTCGTTACATTGAGGTACCATGTCTTTGT
>JAPWVK010000098.1 GCA_029241965.1 Candidatus Methanophagales archaeon | reverse complement strand
CGGCATCACACGTAATGGTTACCACGCTAAAACGGGTGAACGTCAAAATGATATTTACTGCTTTTGGCTTTGACCTATATCAATTATGTACGCTCAAAAAGCAGGGAGCCGTATAGGATAGCGGGAGCTATCGACAAAAAACGAGAAAAATGAGAAAATGAACTGTTAAGTGGAGTTAAAACCCGAAAAAGATACCAAAAATCGAAAATATGAGCAATAAGTCTTAGTGGATTCTTTAAAAAGGAGTTAATCAAAATTCTCTCGTGGTTTATCTCACATTACGGAATGAACTTATACAGAGGCTGCACCCATAATTGCGTCTATTGTGACGGCCGTTCAGAAGGTTATTACGTGGATGGCGAGTTTGGAGAAGACGTTACAGTAAAAGTGAATGCCATAGAGATTTTAAATCGTGAATTGAACCCCAAAAGAAAACGCACACCATTCAAAAGAAGCTATATGATGCCGGGTGGCGGCGTTGGCGATAGTTATCAGCCACTCGAAAAGAAGTATCAATTAACACGGAAAGCGCTGCAACTGATATGTGAATACAATTTCCCGGTACACATGCTTACGAAATCCGCGCTTATTCAAAGAGACATTGACATCTTGAAAAGAATAAATGAGAAGAACAGAGCGATTGTAAGCTTCAGTTTCTCGTCTGTAGATGATGACATAAGCGCCATCTTTGAGCCGGGCGTACCGTCACCAACCGAACGATTGAAGACGCTTGCAGTTTTTAAGCATGAAGGTATTGCATGCGGTATGTTTCTGCTTCCTGTGATTCCGTTTATTACCGATACGCCGGAATTGATAGAAGAGGCAGTAAGAAAAGCGAGTGAAGTGGGTATAGACTTTATTATCTTTGGTGGGATGACGCTGAAAGAAGGTAAGCAGAAGGATTACTTTTTTGATGTGCTTAAAAAGCATTACCCCGAACGCATCACGGAATATCAAATGATATATGCCGGGGACAAATGGGGTCAGCATCAGGCGAATATCACGATTCTATAAATCTAACGTTTAGCAGGATTGCGAAGAAATATAAGATGCCTGTGCGTATCCCACCTGCTCTCTATAGCGATATATTAAGTGAAAACGATTTGGTGGTTGTTATATTAGAGCATATTGATTATCTATTGAAACAGGAAGGTAAGCAAGTCGCCGTTTGGTTATGCTGCTTATTCTATCTCGCAATTAAAAGAGCCGTTGTCGAGTATGAAAACGGAATTGCGTAAAATAAAGGGTGTTGGCAGGAGAACAGAAGTCATTATACTTGAAATACTGGAAACTGGGAGTTCGGGTTATTACGAGAAAATGTTGCGGGGGTAATAAACGCAATTAGGTTATACATTATTATATAGCAGATATAGCAGCGAAAAATGAAAATCTTTGTTAGTTCAACTTATTTGGACTTGAAGGAGTATCGAGCTGAAGCAAAGAAGGCGATAGAAGAAAGCAGAAAAGATACGGGCAAAATCGCCTAACGGGCTTTTCGTGGTCGATGTCTGCGAAAAGGAGGGTCAAATAACGCTTAATTACACAGTGGATAAAGCAGTATACAACGAGAAGCTCAAATCGTTATGAAAAACGATTCTATTCACGAATAATCACAACTGGAGCACCGGCCAGATAATAAGGGTCTATCGGGGGAAGTCGGAGGTGGAAAAGGACTTCAGAAGGATGAAGAGTCCAATAATGATCAGTTTAGAACCTGTATACTACTGGACGGACCAGAAGATACGTGTGCATGCTTTTTGCAGTGACCTTGCCTTGATGCTGTTGTTGCTGTTGAAACGCAAATTACAGCGTGCTGGCGTTAAACTGAGCCTTGAATGGGTGGTAGAGGGGCTTTCTGAGGTATCGCTATCCGTTATCAAGTTATATGACGTAGATACGAGGGTGTGTCTTCTTAATGACCTGAATGAGGGACAGAAGGCGATGTTTGATGTATTGGGTCTGATGCGATACCAAAAGTTAGTCAGTACAAAGTTGCGCTAGCTTGTTTATAGTGGCAGTCCAACAATGCAAAAATGCATGAAAAGGAAAGACAAATTGGGCTTTAAACCCCAAAAGAAGCACTTTTCGTGCTCAAAATCAATTGTGGGACCGCCTCTATACGTCATTCCTAAAAATACAGGAAATGTCGCATACGGGAAATTGAACGAATTAGAGGGGCGTAAATGGTGCTGTTAAATATACCTTGCTTTTTATAATGGCGAGAGTCAAGATGTAATCTAACGGTTCTAAAAGTAGCCAAACAAACGCCATCCTCCCACAAAAAAATCATATTGATAAAATCGTAATTATCCTTACCAGATAAGCAAGACAAAATGACCACCGACGAGGATATCAAAAGCATTGAGGACGAAATCCGCAAAACGTCTTATAATAAGGCGACTTCTCATCACATCGGGCGTCTAAAAGCGAAACTAGCCAGACTCAAAGACGAACTACAAAAACAGGCTACCTCGAAATCATCACGTGTGGGGCAGGGATACGGCATAAAAAAATCGGGACATGCAACCATCGTGATGGTAGGTTTTCCTTCGGTGGGGAAGTCCACGCTGCTCAATCACCTTACCGGCACCAACGCGGCGGTTGCTGCTTATGACTTCACTACCCTTGAGGTTATCCCGGGAACTCTGGAATACAGGGGCACACGTCTGCAATTCCTTGATGTACCCGGGCTTATCCAGGGTGCTGCGGCAGGACGCGGGCGTGGTAAGGAGGTAATCTCTATAATGCGAAACGCCGACATGATTCTCATTGTCGTGGATGTGTTCCATCTGGAACAATACGATATTCTTGTAAAGGAGCTGTATGACGCGGGCATTCGCACTAATGCCCGACCGCCTAATGTCGTCATACACAAATTGAGTCGCGGTGGTATAGCAATAAACAGCACAGTCGAACTCGATAGCGAGCTAGATGAAAAATTAATTCGTGCTGTGTTATCGGAATACAGGATACACAATGCTGATGTTCTTATACGAGAAAAAATCACCCTCGACGAACTTATAGATGTGGTTACAGGAAACCGCAAATATCTCCTTGCAATCACCGTCATAAACAAAATAGACATGGCAGACCCTTTGACGCTTTCAAAATGTTATGAGCGATTCCCCGATGCGATTCTGATCTCAGCGGAGGAGAACATAAAGCTCGACATACTTATGGAGCGGATCTATAAAGACCTCGGATTTATACGTATCTATATGAAGCCGCATGGTGCACCAGCGGATATGAACAATCCACTGGTCATGAGAATAGATTCTACGGTGGCTGACGTCTGTTTGACCATCCATCGCGATTTTATAGAACGATTCCGGTATGCGCAGATATGGGGTCCGTCTGCAAAGCATGCGGGGCAGCGTGTGGGGCTTTTGCATGTACTCGCAGATGGCGATGTGGTGGGCATAGTGGTGCGGAGATGAAAAAGCGAAAAACATTTTTATAGTCAAATCTAATATTATGTATCACCATGGGGGAAGAAGAGAAACGAGTATCTGAAGTCTTTTTGGGAACGGTGAATGAGTTTTACAGGGGCAGCGATCAGATTTTCAAAGAGTTTGATGAAATATTGGGCAGGTATTCGAAAGGCGATGATATTATGGACGATTTAAAAGCATTTAAAAGTAAAAGTCCCCGTCTTTTTGGGTTGATTGAAAGTATTTATCATAAAGAGGTGGAGTTCGAGGATAAGCTGGATAGGGCGAGGGTAGAGCAGGAAAAGAGGGATAAGATGCTTGAATTTAAGACGCGGTTCGCGGATTTGGCTGATGAGATAGATTTACTCGTTCTTGGGGAGTTAGGGTTACTCCAGTAGGTCTGTGCTTCCTATCCGCATTAAAAATCAGTAATTGTTTAGTAAACCACCAGATTGCACAGATTTTCACGAGATCAGACTTAAGTACTTTATAGGTACTCTTGGCTCTTTTATACGATGTTAACCCAAGAATCTTGTGTTTATACTTTTCGGAATGACTATAATTTAAACGAGGGGTTTGAAACACACAAAAGGGTAAATATTTATGGGCGAAGAAGCAACATTGCAGTAGATGAAAATGGATTATTTACCGTCATCAGAAGGTGTATTGAAGAAGGTTCTTGGATATGGGTACCAGATACAACCAGAGGCTTTAAAAATCCTTGAGTCTATGGGAGAGGAGAAAGCCACTGAAGTTTTGGGCTCATTTCCCGATAAGTTCCCGGAAGCTATTGTCATCGAGAGCAAACATGTTGAAGCGATTCTTGAAAAAACACCAGACAAAAAAGCAGCGGATACGAATGATTTAAAGCTTAACGGAAGAATAACGCAGATTTATGATGGCAGTGGGCTTATTCAGCGTTGTCCTAAGTGCAACAGATGGATAATAGATGACTTTTGCATTGTTCACAGCGATGTAGAAGGAATCTGGGATTTGAGAATCAAAGCCAGGTTTGATGATGGCAAAGAAAGATGCACATTGATTTTTAAAAAGGATGTGACTGAGAAAAGCGTAGGTATCAAATTGGAAGAAGCGAAAAACTTGGGAGAAGCGGTGACGCTGGCGAGAATAAAAGAAGCGTTGCTCAATAGGAATATCGAAGTCGGAGGGGTAAAGTTAAGTGGTGGGAATTTCCTTGTAAAGGATATTAGAAAGGTATAACATGGGAGATACCAAGAAGATTCAGGCGAGCTTTAAAAAGCTTTATGGAATAATAAAAAGCGCGAAGGATATTTCCGAGGAAGATTTGAAGGTGGCATTTCTTGACAGCGGCATCCTTGAAGAGCTTGGTTATGCGGGCAAGTTAAAAGACATACGATTTGAAACTGCTATAAATGGAAAAAGAAGCGACCTACTTGCATTTGACGATCACAAAAACGTTGTTTTTGTGGTGGAATTCAAGAAGGAGTTAGATTTAGAACATAATTTCGCACAACTCTGGGAACGATACGTAAAACCGTTAAAAGCGAGGTATGGGGTGCTTACTGATGGTCAGGAACTTTTGATCTATGAGCGGGTGAACTCTAACAGTGAGCTAAAGATAAGATTAAACCTTGGCGAGGTTACCTTATCCCAGTGCGAAGAGATTTCTGCCTGGCTAAAGAAGCCTAAAATAGAACGAACGAGGATTAACGAAGTGCTCAGCTATTTCGAGCGGTTTGATGACCCGAAGGAAAGGGTAAATCTATCTACGGAGATTTCACAGCAGTATTTCTTTGACAGTTTTGAATTAAAGGGTGATTCCATATTTGTGAACTTGGTTCAAAAGACGATTGGTCTCTTTGATTTTGAACTGGAACGGTCTATGTTTCTTAAAAGTGCATACAACTTCTGGAAGATTTCGTATGCGAAGAAGCCGGATAAAGTGCCTGAAAACTGGCGGCGGATAATGGATCATATCGGGCTTGAAGCGACCGAAGAGAATCTGTTAAAATTTATGTTCTGTTTGGAAAGTGCCTATTCTTTGTTCACACGGTTGATTCTGGCGAAAGCATGTGAGGATTACAAATTGCCATACATCGAGTTTTCAAAATTCATTAAGACGGAAATTGAAAGGACATCTTACAGAGGCGACATTACGCTTTTGGCATGGGCAGTAACCACGAAGAATCTAATCGAGAGCATGAAGCAGAAGCTTGTAAAATCCGTTTTCGAGGGCGATATATTCTACTGGTGGGAAGACAGTTATAGGGAATTGAAACCCGGTGCCGCTCTTTACAGTCCCAGATTCGAAAAGCAGAAAGCTCGCTTTGGCGAAGCCCTTGCTGAGATTATCTTAACGCTATACAAGTTCGATTTTTCTGAGATTGTTGGTGACCCGCTCGGGACACTCTACCAGCACTATTTTGATAAGGAGACCAGAAAAGCACTTGGTGAATTTTATACGCCACAGGAGGTGGTTGAATACATACTCGATGCTGTTGGCTATGAAGGGCAAGGTGTTATTGGCAAACGTTTGTTAGACCCTGCATGTGGCTCAGGTACGTTTTTGGTCGAAGCGTTAAGGCGATACCTGAAAGCTTCAGAAGAAATCGCGGAGGAAAAGGGCTGGCCGGCGATTTTAAAAGAGCTCTGTGACGATTTCTGTATTGCTGGGTTTGATATTCACCCATTTGCTACCTTCATGGCGCAGATGCAGTTCATGCTCGTCTTGATTCCTGCATACAAGAAAGCGATGGTGGAAGACCCACAGTTTGTCTTGAACCGCTTGCCGATTTTCAGAACGGATTCTTTGGTTGATGAAACGAAAGGAGAAGCGATGAAAGTAACACTCGAGACTTTTGAGGATGGTATTCGGTATATTTTAATTGATACGAGCTTGCCTGTTGAAGGTGGGAACCTGAAGATAAAAATGCCTTACGATAAAGACGTGTTCGCAAGAACAGATTTGTTAAACGTTCAGGAATATTTTGCAGCACTTCAAGCGGTTTTTGACACTGTAAAGGAATCTGCATGGCAAGAGAAATATGAGACTGATAGAGCAAAGCTGGAACGGAATTTCAAGCTGTACCTTGAAGATAAGGATTGGAACGGATTGGTATCTTTCTTTATGCCTTATGCGGAGCACTTCTTGCTGAAGTTCAAGGACCTTAAAGAGACTTTCGGTGACGGTAAGCTGATAAAATCAGTCGAGGACTTGATGCTTGCTGCGATTCTGAAAAACTACGTGAAATATGATTTCGTGGTTGGGAATCCACCGTATGTGAGGGTGCAAATGCTAGATAAAAAGCAAAAAGAAGGGTATAAAAAGCTTTATGAAAGTGCTTTGGGCAAATTTGATATTTACACGCTATTTATTGAAAGAGGTATTAGTTGGCTGACAGATGGCGGGAAAATCGGATATATTGTATCAAATCAATTTATGGTTACGAATTATGGCGAAAAAATACGAAGAATAATTGTGGACAAAACAAAAATAAATCAATTAGTAGATTTTGGTGATTCTGGAGTATTTGCAGACGTAACAAATTATCCTGCGATATTAGTTTCAGAAGCAATTAGGGACAGTAGAAACATAAAGAACCATAACATCAAGGTTGCCAAAGCATACTGGCCTAAAGAAAACTTACTCCGTGAAATAGAATCTAGACTTACTGAGCACTTGTTTTACACAAAACAATTTGAGATTTTTGAGTATCCTCAGTTAGAACTGAAGGATAAAACTTGGGACCTACTGGCACCTCAGGAAAAAAGTGTTTTTGATAAAATAGAAAGAAGTGGAGTGAAACTAAAAGAAATTACAGAGAGAATATTCCAAGGAATAAATACCGGGCATGATGAAGTATTTTTTGTTTTGACTTTAGGAACTGATAGCGAAAAACAAATTAAAATTCGGCATATTAAGAAGGAAGAAGCGTATAACCTTGAAAAAAGTTTGTTGAAACCACTTCTTAAAGGTAAAGAAGTTCGAAGATATAGAATTGACTGGGGAGGACTATACGTCGTTTATCCACACAAAAAAGATAAAATAGGGGATAGAAGCGAAGCAATAGCAATACCAGAGGAAGAAATGAAAAGAGAATATCCCAATGCGTACAATTATTTTAAACTTTTTGAATACGAACTAATGCAAAGAAAATATTTGATGGACAGTGTTGAAAAAGGAAAAAGAGATGCATGGTACGAGATTTGGAATCCAAGGCTGCCTGAGCGTTTCGAAAAACTAAAGATTTTAACTCCGAACATGTCGAATAGGAATAATTTCACATTGGATGAGTTCGGTTATTATTTTACACGACCCGTTTATGGAATACTCCTCAGAGATCAATATGATAATAAGAAAACTTATCTTTATGTTTTAGGGATTTTAAATTCAAATGTTTTGGGATTCTATTTCATGCATATTGCTACAATTAAAGCGGGTAAATATTTCGAGTATCGTGCTCAGTACCTCGAACGCCTCCCAATCTGCCTCCCGAAAACCAAATCCGAGCAAGACATTGCAGACAAAATAACGAAGAATGTCACGCAAATCTTAGAAAACGTAAAGATTGAACAGCAAATAGAGAACTTCCCCGACGAATACATTCAAGAATGCCGGAGCGAAGGCAACGAGTTCGACTCCATAAACATAACTTTCAAATCCAATCACAAGGCACTTGAGCCCGTAATAGAAGAAGACACCAGCGGTATAGGCTACAACATCGTTTTGGGCAAAAAAGAAAAGCCCGTTTTTGTTGAATCCACCGCAAAAGCAGATTACGTTGTTACTGCGCTAAAAGGAACGAGAGCAAAGAAAGACGAGAAGACGCAGATACTCATTCCAAAGAGCGATGCAATTATAGAAGAGATTCTGAATAAGTTGGAGGGCGATAAAGCACAGATAAAATCGCCTTCTGTTGCAGAACTCGAAGACGAGATAAATGGGCTTGTTTACACGTTGTACGGGTTAAACGAAAACGATATAGAGGTTATAGAGGAGTTCTTGAGGCGTTTTTAGAATACAAGCATCCCTCTTTCCGCGTGAAAAGGCACAAAAATTTTAGATACCAGAATTGCAAAGTGCATTCGGTATTTTGGCTTGAAGCAGGCCGGGACTGGGACTCGAACCCAGGTCTTGGGATCCACAGTCCCAAGGGATACCTCTACCACACCCCGGCATTTATTTATATAATCTGTTAATCGGTTTATGGTATAAATTAGTTTATAAAAAACCTTTCTTTAAAAAAGAAAGCTTTACCAAAGAAACTTTTAGGACCCACGGGGACACCCATGAGCATGAAAAAATAATGTATTTCCATACCAAATATTATACTTTCCATACAATAAACAATCTTTCTTCAAAAAAGGAAGCTTTACTAAAGAGACAAATTTCATTATATACACTAAAAAACAGTTATTTAAAATAGGAAGCTTTAACCATGAACTAATTATGTATAATAACTTATACCGTTATATAGAAGGTGTTTGAACGGTGAGGCAGATAGGGAACGTGGAATTAGGACTCACACCTGTTATAGCAGGCGTAATGAAGAGGTTATCCATACAAGATGCGAAACGAGCGAAGGAAAGCGGAGCTGATATAATAGAGTTAAGAATAGACCTGTTAGAAGGCGATGCGAGAAACATAGAAAAGATAAAAGAATTCATCGAACAGCTAAATATGCCCGTAATCGTAACGAACAGGCGAAAAGAAGAAGGTGGCTCTTTTGCAGGTACAGAAGCAGAAAGAATCACCATGCTGAGTAGCATCATAGAAACCGCGCCCGTAAACGCAGTGGACATCGAATTTCACTCGCCAGAGGATGGAAAGAGGCAGATAATAGATACGGCAAATAGTCTTCACGTACCCGTTATTCTGTCTTTCCACGATTTCAAAGGCATGCCAAGCTGTGAGGACATATCGAACATCATTGGGAGAATGTATGAAGAAGGCGGCAGCATTGCAAAGATTGCTGTGACTCCGAAGACGTTAAACGATGCTTTACTCTTACTCGACCTGACACACAAGGTATCGAGCGTAGGAAAGTTGTTAGTGACGATTGGCATGGGTTCTGGTCCAGTAGGAAGACATCTGCGACTAATAGCACCTTTATACGGGTCGGTATTGACTTATGGATTTATAGAAGGAGAAGAGGAAGCGGCACCCGGGCAATTCAGCGTAAATGAGCTGCGACTTATGCTGGATAAATTAGGCGCGGCAAAAAATCACTGATTCTGAGTTTCCATTTAGTTATGACTACAATAACTCTTTTTCTCCGCTCTGTGTGACTCTTGTGTAATCTTGTGGTTCTATAAATGCACAAAACCGCTTTTTTAGTGAAGTCATTGATTCTATGTCCCGGAACCCTCTGAGCCCTAATATCCTACCTATCCTATCTCTGTATCTCTTCTCTATCTTTACACCTTCACGCTCCAGCCGTACCGTCAATTTCTTGTTAATCCCCTTTCCCGCTCTGTCATAATCTGAAAGAATGGTAATGCACTTGTACCTGCTCATCAGGTAATCAACGAAATCGGCATAAGAGTAGCCCGATGAGCACATCGCTATCTCCTTCGTGACGCCCATTTCCTGTAACGCTTCTTTATCGTGGATACCCTCAACGACAACAGCATCCACAAAATCGTCCATTTCTTGGATTACACTCACAAGTTCCATGTACGTTTCGTAATCGTCCATTCGCATCGCTCTATGTGATCTGTTCATAGCCCACCGTATCCGATAATTTTATTTTATCGCAAGGTTAAAAAGTTATGGATGAACGATGTTAGAGAATTGGAACGTGTTTGTGGTAGCGGAAAGGGACGGAGAGGATGAGTTATTAGAAGAGTTGATAGAGGATGGCGAGTTTGAACGTTCCGGCGTAAATGACATTTTAATAGGAAACGTGGACGAGATAGTGGAATTCTTAGATGACGCGGAAGATAAGAAATATAGTCATTTAAACCATGTAGTACCAATTGACGATGCGTTCTCAGCACCGCCCGATAATTTAACTGATGTACTGAAAAGTAGGATAGCGCGATACATAGATGAATTTGATCCTACGGACACCTTCGGATTTCTGGTTGAGAGACGAGGACAGAAAGAGAATGTATCCTCCAGCCGGGAGGTGGAAACGGAAGTTGGTGTGTACTTTTACGGCCTGCTGGAAAAGATACACGGGAGGAAGCCAAAAGAGAATCGCAAGAACCCGGATAAGCTAATAGCGATAGAGATTGTGGGGAATAGGTGCGGACTTGGGTTCATCACGAGAGAGATGAGGGAGAAGTACAGCGTGATAAGGCTAAAATAAGTGTTTAGTAAACCACCAGATTGCACAGATTTGCACGAGAAGACAATACTATAGATCAGACTTAAGTTGGTACTCTATTGGCTCTTTTATCCGATGTTAACCAAAAAATCTTGTGCTAATCTAGTGAAATCTCGTGGTTTTTATCTCGCTATACAAATACAAATAAGTTTGACGTATACGAACGAAAGCAGCATAAAACAATAGATACAGCCCCTATTCTAATATTAAGAGGGTGCGTATAAGGGGTGGTGTAGGAGTAGTGTTTAAAAAATAGCGACACTACTATTCCTCTTCTTCTACCTTCCGCTCGTATGTCTGAACGAGCATCCCCTTACTCTGCTTCCATGGCTTGCCCGTCTTGTGAAAATTAAACTTCTCCATTGCCCGCTCGCAGGGTTCGTTACCCGCCAGGATATTCACGCAATTCGCCTTACATTTATTCGCCTTTGCGAACTCATAGAACTGCTCGTACATTGCTGATGCCACGCTCTGATCCCGATATTCCGGAAGAACCGCCTGTTGTTCACCAAAAGCACTGCTCTCCGTTATGGACGCTTTATACACGCCGGCCAATTTACCGTCTATACGAACACCAAAAAAGAAATAGCCCGAGTCAATCTCCTTTTTCACTTCCTCTTCGCTTATCACCCGTTTCTCGCGCCATTCCTTCGGATAATCGTATGCTTTAGGCCATACTTCCGTGTAGAGGGCAGCGATGTCCTTCGCATCCGCTTTGCCCAATTTTAGTGCATGGCGTTTCTCGCCGGTATACTCAACATCAACAGTACAACAGACACCCATTTTCTTGACTATTATAAATACAGAGAAATGATTATTTAAACTCACCCTTTTTCGCTTTTTTCATGCTGTCCATGAACCTTCTTTGTATCTCCACTACTTCACTACTGTCCTTTGCTCTGGAATACGCACGCAACCGTTCCCCATTCAGCCGCAGAAATTCGGTCCCCCACTTGAATTTGCCCATTATACGTTCTGATTGTTCCTGCTCACCGAGAATAAATAGAGCGGTGGCGAACGCCTCAGCCGAGCTCAGAATAAAAGGTTTACCATAGTTCACAGGATTTGCCGCTATTAAATAGGGTAAAGCCCTCTTTTTTACTTTTAGCTTCCTCAAAATACCCTCAAATTCGGCTATTTCGTGCCACGAGCAATCAAAAACGGTTATGCTGTTCGCGTATTTTCTATCCGCGAGCGATAACGCCTTTTCTGCAGTAGGAGCTAACAAAATCGTCTTATATGGTATATCTCGCAGCGTCTTTACCAATTTTATCACGCCTGCTCGTGCTAATTTCTTTGCCGTGCACTTCTTCGGGTCGCACTGTCCAGCATCGTATGCGTATAGTTGCATTTTTATTAAGTTACAGTAGCAGATGGATTTTCTCCTTTAACCCTTGCATTATCTCCTCCGCCCGGAATGGAGTGACCTTTACCTCTTTAATTGGCTTTAACAATTCTATTATTTTAGAAGTTGCAAGTTCTTCCTGCGAATAGGTTGATGCTGTGAGTTGAACCGCTGTCAGATATTTCTTCGGGTCGAATACCGATATTAGACCTGGTCTGATACCGATAATAGCATCTAAATCATTCAGACCTTTCCAGGGCAAAGCTATATCGCTATAACTCTCTATTATCACATAATCATATTGCTTGATCATCTTCTTGTACGCTAACTCAACTGCAAGATCGTAATAATCTCCTGTTAGCTTATTCAGCGTATTTAAATCACGAGCATGATAAACACTGGATGCTTTTGCACGCAAAAATCTGAAAATTGCATCGTTACATTTATACTCCGCGGGCAGAGCTTCGTTCTCAATCACCAGATTCTGCACTCCTTCTTCAAACCAAAGCGTGATCCGGTCAACTATAAAATAAGGAATTTGAGAAATCGGATTGACGCGAGAAGGCTCTGCCCACAATCTGTGGATAGGGTTGATAAATTCTTCCTTTACGGAACCCGATGCGGAACCGAACTCAGAAGCAGCTTTCAAACGTGTTGCATCTTTTCCATAGAGTCGCCCTTGAGATAAAGCATTATGCACCACATCGTAGTCATACCACACGCTGTTGCCAGCTCGGGGCTTGAATCCGCAGGCATTGAACCCCTGCTCCCTAAAGTAAGCCAGTAACGCCAGCGCAAGAGTTGTCTTACCCGCATCCTGCTCCTTCAATCCCGCAACCAAAACCTTGTATGTCATCTTCCCATTTAAATTAAATATTGCATCCAAGAGATAAATTTAAGCATGAACATCCTGATTTATGTGATTAAGGCGATAATCCTCATTACCGCAGGCGTGATAATTGCGAATCTCGTGCTCGAAAGCAACTTGATAAGGAAACTATTACCGCTAATAAAACCTTTTTGCCGTGCTTCTAACCTTCCGAAAGAATCTATATTCGCTCTATTCGCTTCCTTTTTTAATCCCACTGCAGGGAAATCAAGTCTGGCAGGGTTCTATCACGAGGGGAAAATCGGCGATAATGAGACGATACTCACGGTAGTAATGTGCACGTTCCCTATTGTCTTAGGCGAATCGCTGTTAAGAGTGCAGGCGCCTATTGCACTTGTGCTTTTAGGTCCTTTCATTGGCGGTATTTACATCTCCCTTAATCTTTTCTCCGCTTTTCTACAATCTTTTGCTGCGTTCCTTTATTCCAAATTACGCTTTTCCGCTCGAACGTGTCTCGACGAGGAGATACAAGTTGATCTTAACGAACATTCGCGCGATCAAAGGCTGAAAACGGCATTAAAAAAGTCGTTTGGCACGCTGAAGAAGATAATACCAATAATGGTAGTGTCATTTTTGGTTGTGGATTTACTTTTTAAACTCGATGTCATGACACATATCAGTTTAATTTTTGACCCAATCTTAAAGGTATTAGATTTACCAGGGGAGTGTATAACCGCACTAATTGCTGATTTAGCTCATTTCTCCGCGGGTTACGCTACGGTTGCGGCTCTGCTGGCTAAAGGCGTGATAACGGCAAAACAGGCTATATTAACCCTCCTGATTGGAAGCATGTTAATTATAACCCTGGTATACCTGAAATATAGTCTTTCCATGTATATATCACTGTTTGGAAAGCTTGGCGTGAAGATAACTATAATAAACTATATGTGCAGCATGGTTTCAAAAGTCTTTATGATTATTCTGGTGGTGGTAATGATGTGATTGCTTTGGGGCAAAAATGCCTTAAAGTTATATATCAGCAATATACTCTGACAAATAACTGCAGATAATGGAGATACATGAATTGTGCGCAAAGCCAGTAGAAGGGGTACCTATATTGATGGGAAAATGGATACATTAGACAATGACCGGATAAGTTTTGATGAAAAGAAAAGGCTGGATTGATTTAGAGGGATGACGACATAACAGCGTACAACAGAGCCCTTCGGGTTTATGCCGTTGCCTAATTTTACTTCGTTCACACTCAGTAAGCTTCAGATACGCGCGGAACGTTAGGTGCAATTGTCATTGAGACATTAAACATTTAGGAATACAGATATTAAATAAGTGAGAGCCTAAAATGAACCCGAACCTGATAACCGACTTCCTGCGGAAACAAAACGTCTTTGCCGTCGTTGGCGTTTCGAGCAATCCAAAGAAGTATGGGCATCAGGTATACAAAGACCTGAAAGAAGCAGGTTATGTAGTTTACGCCGTGAACCCGAATATAGACGAAGTCTTAGGCGACCGGTGCTACCACTCGCTGAGCGAACTGCCCGAAATGCCAGACGTTGTTGATACCGTGGTCCCGCCTGGCGTAACCGAAAAGGTAGTGACAGAATGCAAAGAATTGGGCATAGCGCGAGTATGGATGCAACCTGGTTCAGAATCCGAGCAGGTGCTAAACTTCTGCACGCGAAACGGCATAAAAGTAGTGCATGACGTATGCGTGATGGTAAAGCGGAGAGCGTCTCCACCGACAAAATACTAAACCTTTAAATACGTAGATAAAAGAATTGTAAAAAGGGAAGATGGAAGAGCTTAAAAAAGGTGGGATATTCACTATCTCGGACATGCAAAATGTGCGGATAAACATAGGGGAGATAGTGGAAGAAGAGGAAGAATGGGAGCCGATGGGGCCGCACCCCATGCCACGCATAGCCACGCTTCGAGACTGGGACTTCAAGCTTTTGAACCGCTACAAGCCGTTTTACGCACCGGTTTGCGACATGTGCTGCCTTTGCACGTACGGTAAATGTGACCTCACAGGTAATAAAAAAGGTGCTTGTGGGATAAGGATGGACGCACAGCAGGCACGAATTGTTCTTCTTGCCTGTTTGGTGGGCTGTAGTGCACATTGTGGACATGGGAGGCATCTTTTGCACGACATGATAAACAAGTTCGGTCGGGACGTGCCGATAGATTTCGGGCCCAAGGTGGATATAGAAGCGCCCTTAACGCGATTGGTATGCGGTATAAAACCGAAGACAATCGGCGATTACGATAGAGTATTCAGTTATGTAGAAGAGCAGATAGTTCAGTTAGCAGATGCGCTTCATACCGGGCAAGAAGGCTCGTACATGGACTTCGAGTCGAAAGCGCTGCACATGGGTATGCTCGACTCGTTAAACAAGGAAGCTGCGGATATTATTCAGATTGCGTGTTATGGTATGCCATCGGGCTTTCCGGGCGACGGACCTGACGTTCCTTTTGTTGACGTGGGTATAGGCACAATAGATACAAATAAAGCAGTTATTATTGTTATCGGGCATAATGTGCCGCCGTCTGCCGATATAGGCGTTTTTTTAACGGAAAACGACTTGGAAGACAAGGTAGAACTCGGTGGAATCTGCTGCACGTCTATTGACACCACACGAGTGTATAAAAAAGCGAAGATAGTATCCGCGCTCGGCCGGCAACTGCGTGTCCTACGAGCGGGGATTGCGGATGTTGTCGTGATAGACGAGCAGTGCATCCGTGCAGACGTGTTAGAACTCTGCCAGCGGACTCAGTCGCCTATGATCGCAACGAACGACAAGGCAATGCACGGGCTGGTGGATCGCACTGATGACGACCCGGATAAAATAGTGGATGATTTAGTGAGTGGAAGAGTCCCTGGAGTCATAATACTTGAGCCTGATCAGGTAGGTGAGGTCGCGGTGAGGACTGCGCTCCAAATGGATAAGAAGAGAAGGTCGCTAAAGTTTATACTCAGCGATGACGAATTCAAATATTACGTGAACGATTGCATCTTATGTGGTGGCTGCACACTTGCATGTCCTAACGGGCTTCGTATTGGCGAAGCAAATAAAAGTGCCGTGGCGGGCAACATAAAACCACTTGCCGACTTGTTCGACATCTGTGTCGGCTGCGGTAGATGCGAGCAGGTATGTAAGAAGCATATTCCGATTGTAGATGTGATGACAAAAGCGGCGTATCCGCAGTTGAAAGAAGAGAAAGGGCGGATGCGAATAGGCAGGGGTCCGATATGGGACAGCGAGATACGAGAGGTGGGTGCCCCTCTTGTGCTTGGGACTATTCCCGGTATTATAGCACCGATAGGCTGCGGCAATTATCCCAATGGCACGAAGGATGCGTGGCTTATCGTAAAGGAGTTTGCAGAACGGAATTATATCGTTACGTTGACGGGCTGCATGGCGATAGATTGTGCGCTCTGGAAAGATGAAGAAGGAAAAACGATATACGAAGCGCATCACGGCAGGTTTGATGCCGGTGGCGTGCTGAACATAGGCTCGTGCGTATCCAATGCGCACATACACGATGCAGCGATAAAAGTAGCGAGCATATTTGCGGGACGACCGCTGCGTGGAAATTATGAAGAAATCGCGGATTATATCTTAAGCCGCGTAGGTGCATGTGGCGTCGCATGGGGCGCGATGTCACAGAAGGCGGCTTCTATTGCTACGGGCTTTAACAGGCTGGGTGTTCCCGCAGTGGTAGGTCCTCATGGTACAAAATACAGAAGGGCGTTCATGAGTCGCCCGGACATAAAAGAAGATTGGAAGCTGATAGATGCTACTGATGGTTCGGAGGTTTATGTCGAGCCGGGACCGCAGGATTTGCTCGTGGCGTGTGAAACGGTGGAGGAAGCGTTACCGATGATGGCAAAGCTCTGCATCAGGCCTTCTGATACCGATCGTGGACGGTCTATAAAGCTGACACATTACATAGACCTCAGCCAGAAGTATCTCAGCACATATCCGCCGGATTGGCACCTATTCGTGAGGACCGCCAGCGACCTTCCGATTGCTACGCGGAACGAGCTACTGAAGAAGCTGGAGGACGAGCAAGATTGGAAGATAGACTGGAAGAAGAAGAAGATAGAGGAAGGTCCGATTAGGGGCTATAATCCATCGTTTAACCCGACGAATTTAGAAAGGTTGATAAGGAGGAAGAAATAAGGGGGATGAGAAGATGGGAATAGAAATACCGTTTGACGTGGCGACTATCGCGGGTCCTGAGGCAGGAGATGTAGCACCGCCGGAAGTGATAGGGAGTTATATATCGAGTGCAAGCAGACCGTTACTTGCGGTTGGTTCAGAGATGCTGCGGGATGATTTCTTTGTGGAAATAGCGATAGAAATAGGTAAAAAGGGGATACCCATAGCAGCAACGGGGCATAGTATGAAAGGGTTTGTAGAAAAGGGCTACACGGAGAACGTATACTATTACAACCTGCATGAACTCACTAATTGTTTACGCGACCCGAACTGGAAGGGCCTGGATGGTGCGGGGAATTACGATTTCGTGATATTCTATGGCATCATCTATTATTACGCATCGCAGATGCTTTCGTGTCTGAAGAATTTCGCAACTGATCCTTTGATGCGTACGGTTTCTATTGATCGGTATTACCATCCGAATGCGCGGATGAGCTTTACGAATATCATGACGAGGATGGAAGAGGAGTATAAGGATATGCTGAGGAAGTTGGTGGAGAGCATAAAGGGGTAGTGACCATGGGAAAAGACAAAGGTAACATAACGGATTTAGAAGCGGAAGTGATATATAACGGTCTGTGCTGCTACTGTGGGACCTGTGGCGCGTTCTGCAAAGAATACATAACGTACGAGAATGAGATACCGGTGACGAAGAAGAAATGTTATGAGATACACGGTGCGTGCTATGATTTCTGTCCACGGACTTTCTTCGCACCTTTTGAAGTAGAACGGGCAGTGTTTGGCGAGGTAAGAACCGACAACCTCCTGGGCTACTACAAAGGTGATATATTAACGGCAAGAGCGACGGATGACGCTATAATGGAAAAAGCGCAGGATGGCGGGGTTGTTTCTGCATTGCTTGTTTACTTGCTTGAGCAGGGCGAGATAGATGCTGCGGTTGTATCGAAGACGTCAGAAGACTGGGTAGCCGAGCCGTTCGTTGCAACAAGTAGGGCGGATGTATTAGCTGCGGCAGGCTCGAAATACACACAGTGCCCTTCGGTATCCGGCGTTGGTGACGCTCTGGAACAAGGTTATAAACAAGTCGCACTTGTGGGGCTGCCGTGCCATATACAGGGCATGCGTAAGGTACAATTGTCAACGGGATTTGATGTCGGTGCCGACAGAGTAAAGTTACTGATTGGGCTGCTGTGCTCTGAAACTTTTGATATGCCGATGCTTATGACTAAACTTGAGGAGTTGGGCACGAGCATAGAAGAGGTTGCGAAGTTCAACATAAAGAAAGGTAGTTTCATCGTTTACACAAAAGCAGGTAAGGAGATAAAGACGCCGATAAAGAATATGCGTGGCTGTGTACGAGAAGCGTGCGACTATTGCTACGATTTCGCGGCTGAATTTGCTGACATCTCGGTTGGCTCGATAGGCTCGGAGTTTGGTTGGTCAACTGTGATTTCGAGAACAGATGCTGCTAAGGATCTGGTGGAGCGAGCCCAAAAAGCGGGTGTTATTAAGACGAAGAAGCTTTCGACGGAGCAAGTGAATGGCGTGAGGAAGCTGGCATCGTATAAGAAACAGGGAAACTTGAAGCGGATTTACGATAAGTCAGAGCCTGTTAGAATCTTGAATATGCAGGTGGAGCCGGAGAAGCTGGAGAAGTTTTTGGGTGGGGAATGAGGTTTATTAACTTCATTCTACTTTTTTCCCCTTACTGGTATTCGCGTTAAGAAACTGATTATGTCAAGCATTGTTTATCTTTTTCTTCCAACGGGCAATATAATATAGCGGATATTCTTGCTCTTCTGCATCCACAATATTCTTAACTTCGCTGTCAATAAATGCACTGACCATCTCCTTAAATCCTTGTTATTACGCCTCCCAATGCATCTGTATATACTCAATGAGTTTCTCTACTATCCAACATTCTTTGTATCGTATTCCTTTTGCTTCAGTTCAAGACCATTTTCTATCTGCGATGGATCGTTTGCCAGATAGTTTATCATGTCTTTCTCCAAACTCACTGAATATGGCGGAATCTCTACATTCTCTTCCTCTTCAAACTCTTCTGCTAAAGCGTAATAGCCTTTTTCCTGTCATTCGGTAGATAAAAACCCTTCTTTTTTAGTTTTGTAAAAAGAGTTAAACCAATGTATATTATACATTTCTCTCCAATAGCTACTTATATCCCAATAGCTTTGTAAGTAATAGGAGAAAGAAATGGAGAACCGGTTTACTGCCGTCTTTCAAAAGACGGATAAATGGTGGATAGCCTTTGTTGAAGAGTTGCCGGGTGCAAATACGCAAGGCGAAACAATTGATGAGGCTCGTGAAAATCTCAAAGAGGCTGTTGAACTGATACTAAAATCAAACCGTGAGCTGAGTGAACGTGAATTTGCAGGTAAGGATGTTATTCGTGAGGAGTTAAAGATTGCTGTATAATGAAACGACGGCAACTCCTAAAACATCTCGAAATTCACGGATGTGAGTTTTTACGTGAAGGCAGAAATCATACGGTGTATTATAATCCTGCGAAAGGCAAGACCTCCACAGTACCTCGACATCTCGAAATTGACGATGTTCTGGCAAAGAAAATTTGTAAGGATTAAGGATTTGGGAAATCCAAAAGTTTGAAGTTGATACTCCGAACCCTTTCTGCTTGAGGATGGTTTTTCCTCTCTTCAATGATAAATCACTTCCAACGTATTTTGAGAGACAATTCTTTCGGGTCTTCAAGAATGTTTCCACCTCAGGATACAATTCTTTTTCGTGCATTTTAAGTTTTGTTACACAGTCTTGAAGCCTCAACCATTCCGCCACCGGATGAAGCGCCTGTTCCATAGTTAGATATTTTCTAAAATTGGAAGCTTATTTTCCGATAGAGAACTCTACTTGTGCTTCTTTGTGCTGGGATTTTGAATTGTGAAACAGCATCTAAATTCCGAGGCCCATCATCATTGCTTAATGAAATACCGCTTTATAAGTCCTTGTTTATCTTCCAATATCTTTTCAATGTCACTTTTTTCCCAATAAGCGGTTTTAAAGGGATATTTATCATCTTCATTGATATCTGAAAGTATTTTTTTAGCAGAAGGATTCAATTCGTTTGAGGTAATAATAAATAAGCCATCTGCTTTATGAGAAGATACTAAGTTTATTAAATCTTCAAAATCACTTCTGTTGACCTTTCTTGCCTGAAAATGTTTACATTGAACTATCCATTTTCTTCTCTCTATTCCATAAAAAGTTTCAATTTTTTCTGTTGCCTCAACATCTTTCCCCAGATCACCGATTCCTCCTGTTCGTTTAACATTTTCAAATCTTTCTAATGATGATAATAAATCACAACATAATTTTTCGAATTCTTCATCATTTAATAAAGACCAATCCAACCTATTCACAGCTCTTAATTTAAAAAATTTCAACCCCGAATATATTTCTCTTTCGTTGAATTTCTCTTCCTCACGATAAAAATTCTCTTCTCCTATATTTGGTGCTATTATGCCCCAAAAAGTACGTCCTCCAAGCATTAAAAGTTCTCCGTTCGTATAATAAGTCCAGTTTTCGATTAAATGTTCATCTTCAAGTATAGAAAAAATTCGTTCCATCCTATTTACCAGATTTATACTGAAGAGGCGTATTTTCTCTCCTTTCTTTATCAAAAAGAATTCTTTCCCTTTATATGTCGCGTCGGGATAATCAAAATCGTCGTGTTTTGATTTGCCCAAAACATCTTCAACTTTATGAGTTGAATGACTAATCATCATTGTATGGGCGCCATCAATATAGACGTCAGCAAAGCCTTTGAATTTATTAAGATCGAAATCTCCGCAAATTAAAAAGAGTACTTCTTTTTGCCATTCAATAACAAAATCTTCCGCACATTCTCCGTGACAAAAAGTTTGGGACAAAAATTTTTCACAGCAACTTTGACAGAATTGTCTAAATAAAATTGGTTGATTATCGTCTACTTCTTCAAAAGAGATAGGGCACTTAGTTACACGTCCACATTCTTCTCCACAATTGTCGCATCTGAATATTTTTTCTTTATCACCCATGTTTGTACCTCTCCACTACTTGAAGACAATGAGGCTCACTTATTTATTGCTCTATATTTAAGAGCCTGTATTTATATAAAAAACTTGCTACCTCGATAGTCTTCTTGCCAGAAACTCTGATTGCCGCCTTCATTTTTGGTTGCTCGAAAAGCCATCTTATGCTAACGATTTGAGATTATTTCCCTTCGATTACTACTTCATAAAAAGGCTTTTCAATATCTTCAACAGTTTTTGTTGCAGTTATTTTGACAATCTTTTCATCATCTTCGATCATAGCAAAGCTCTTTGGATGTATCTTAGCATGTACAGGGTTTTCAAAATCTGGGTGTATTCCATAATTGGGGTTCTCTGTGCTTTTTATCACGCTCAGCCCATCGCAAATTCCCTTGATGAAGTTGTCCAAATCACCGGGTTTGTTGTAATTCCGTGGCAAATGAATTTTTATAGATAATGTTATGTCCTCAGAGAGAGGCGACAAACCGTTTAATTCAGCATAAGCTTCTTTCCGGAATTCTATGAGACGACGCACCTCGGTCGGAATATTCCACATTGATTTACCTTTTACATTCCTTGGCGGCACTATACCCTTAACTTTGAATTCGTACTTCCGATTTGACATTTTTATTACCATCCCATCCTTCAGTTAAAAACACCTTCCACCACCTTCACCTCCTCTTCCGTCAGCCCATACAACTCATGAACCATCTCATCAATCTTCTCATCTGTCACCGCAATCTCCCGTTCAATTCGTTCTCGTTCTGAAGAGGGAGGAAGCGCATTTATCTTCTTGTTCAGTTCCAACATGCGGTCAACCAACGCTACTATTTTGTCATGCTTGGCTTTTTCTGAAGGGTTTGAGAAATCTATGGTGCGAATTGGGAGTGATTTTAGTTGTCCTACTTTTATTTGAGGAAAGGTGTCGTTAATTTCGTCATAGAACCCCCGTATGAAAAATGCTATAAGCCGACTACCAAGAATACCCGCAAGATATGGTGCTTTGACAGTGTTCTCTTTAGGCAGGGTAATATAAACTTGCTGATCTGCAACCGAGTCAGTTGTTTCAAGTGTAACCACAAGACGTTTTCCGAGAATTTTACGTGAATAAACACGCTCACATTGAAAGAACTCCGATTGTCTTGGTTCAGCAAGCCAAGGGCCATATTTTACAAAATCGGTTGATACTGGTGGTGAAAATCGACGCAAGTCGCGCCCATAAATGAATGGCAGGTAACCCGTTTTCTTAGACTTACTATGATACGGTCTTTCCTTAACGTCACGAGATGTCTGCGGTCCTGATCCGAATGCAGTTTGCCCATATCCGCCGATTCTGTATGGATGAACACCTCGAGTGATTTTAGCAAAACTTTGAAGTTCAGGAGAGTTCCTCTTTAGCCTGAAGACTAAATCAGAGCTTGCATTATCAAGAGATGTTGAGATTGGTCGTAGACCATCCAAATATTGTTCTGTATTATGTGTTGCAATTTCTAAAATACTTCCATCTTGCATTGCACTAATTTGAAATGACTTTCCTAGTTGAACCGTTTTCCGAAAAGTATAAACTACTGTATCGACCGTAATCCCGGGAAAAACATTTGATGGTGGGGTTAAGATGCATAAATCACTTGCTTGGCTCAAAATAAATGCACGCGTACTCGATGAATAAGTATTAGTGAGCCACACGTTTGGCACAATTTGCCCCACATACCCCCTTAATCGACATAACTGTGATGCTTTTTCCATAAAAATAGAAAACATATCAAGTTGATATGGCGAACTTTTATATTTAGCACCAAGATATGCTTTAATATCATCGCTAATGTTAAGTGCTTTCCAATCACGACCAAATACATACGGCGGATTCCCAACCACACAATCAAACCCGCCTTTCTCCATTATATCCCCAAACCCCGCTTTCCGAGAATCCCAGTCAAAAGGATTTATGCGCTCTCTTTCTTCATCTTCGATAAGCGTTTGCTGCTCGAAGAAGTCGTAACCGATAAGCGAGTTGCCACACTTGACGTTATTAGCTAAGGAGGGGAGTAGCTCTTTATTTTGTGGAAGCGTGCGTTCACCCTCCAGAGCCTTTATATAAAGACTCATCATGGAAACCTCCACCGCCTGGGGGTCAATATCTACGCCAAAGATGTTGTTTTGCAAAATCTCCGCTTTCTTGGTGATGGATAGGCGATGGCTACCATCAGGCTCAATAATAAGGTCAGGAAAGAGGGTACTTCGTCCTGCCTCCGCTGGATGCGCGGTATAATACTTTATGTGGTAATCAATCAATTTCTGGTATGCACCGAGAAGGAATGACCCGGAACCACAAGCAGGGTCAAGGATTTTTATCTCTGCGATTTGTTCTGGCGTTTTTCCTTCTATCAGTTTGCCCACGGTGTTATCCACGATATAATCTACGATGTATTTGGGCGTGTAATAGACACCTCCAGCTTTTCGAACCTCTGGCTTCTCTTCCACCTTCACTCGTTTGGCTGTGAGACGGATGGTATTTCCCAGATAACGCTCGTAGATACTCCCCAGCAGTTCTACGTCGATGACGTCAAAACGATAAGGGCATTTAGGAAAATAAAGCCATTCGATAATCTTTGCCAGAAGACTTGAATCGTACTCATAGGTCTCGCAAGCGTGAGGCTTAAATATCTCACCGTTTAAGTCAGCGTTTATCTGCCGAAAGAGAATGTTAAGATGATATTGAAGTGGTCTTCGTTTGCCCTCTCTCTTCCAGAGTTCAACCAATTCTAAAAGACTCTTTGGTTCAATGATCTTCCTGTCCTCAGCAATACGAATAAATACGAATCTATCCAGGATTCGCTGTACCACCTCGTTCAACATCCTTACGTTAATATCATGATTCAGCTTATAGAGGCCTTTTGCGAGTTCCTCGCGCCATCCCGTCATGTCGGATAAGAATGATTTATCAACGGGGATACGCAGGCGCTTACTTTGTGCATCCTTAAGAAGGAGTCTATCTAAAGAGCCAGAAGCCACCTTCTCTTTGGATAACATCCACAGTTCATCAAGTTTTTCAAGATAATCGGTGTATTTGAAATCGTAAATCAGCCCGAGATTTGGATTACGTGGATCGGGCTTAAGAGAGGCATCAAATACTTTAAATTCCTCGAAGTCCGTGAGTACCACGATGAATACATCTTTTGTGTTCCACGCATACGATTTTGCTTGTAGAATATGTGCCGTTTTGTCAAGAGGCTCTGACGGTGCCTTTGCTTCAACGTAAAATTTGCTTGCTCCTCCAATACGAAAATTGTAATCAGGTCTTCCTTTTGTGTCTCCTTTTTCCAGCAGCACTTCTCGTTCAAAAGGTGAAAGTCCTGCTTTGTTCCCTATATCCCAACCCAGCGCTTCAAAGAAGGGATTAATGAAATCCTGGCGAGCTTGAGCTTCTAAATACTGTTTTGAAAGGTAGAAATGTTTATCCCGTTCAAATTGTTCTACCAACTTTCTGATTTTCTCACAAACTATCTCAATTGTTATATCCAATCGCCCACGCCTCCTTCTTAACTACGCGCATTTTTTACTTATGATCAAATACAATAGAAGTTATATCGTAAAAAGCCACTCTATCCTCAGCTAATCCAAAGCGTCAAAATCAGAAATAAAGCTGCTTACATCCATCATAAACTCATCTACATCGTCTCGGTCAAAATCTCGCCAGAAGTCATAATCCGCTCTGATCCTCCTATCATATTCTCTGCTTCAGTCTCTCAACTTCTACCAGGGGATTAACATTTTGATTATTCTTATAGACGAGGTCGCAAAGTTCTTTCCAAAACTTCATTTTTTCTTCGTGTTCTTTATAATCTATTATCCTTTGTGAAAACATATACCTCAGTTACTGTAGAAGGGCGGGTTTTTGGTATGCCTATGCTAAAAACTAAGCTGGCGGAGTGGGGCACGAGTATAGAAGAGGTTGAGAAGTTCAACATAAAGAACTGAGGAAGTTAGCATCGTATAAGAAGCAGGGAAACTTGAAGCGGATTTACGATAAGTGTGAGCCTGTTAGAATCTTGAACATGCAGGTGGAGCCGGAGAGGTTAGAGCAGTTTTTGGGTGGGGAATGAAGCTAAGCTTCATTCTCTTTTTCTTTTTTCAGAACCCTAAACGTCAAGTTTTATTTAAGGGCTTTGTTCCGATGCACGTTTATGATTATCTCCTAATAACTTTGAATCCAGATGGTATAGAATTCAAAAGAGGCTATCAAAAGCCTCAACAACCCTGTCATTCTGCTCTCTTGTTCCCACGGAAATCCTGATAAGAGAGTCACCGGCACCTCTGAACGAAGAACAATTTCGCACTACTATCCCTCTCTTTAGCAGCGCATCATACACATCTGACGATTTCGCGGGCGCGACATCCAGGAGCACGAAATTGGCTTGCGATGGATATACTTTGAGCTGCAGGTTTTCCGTTAGGAACTTCCTGCCGTGCTTCACCAGCTCTACACTCTTACGTATATGCTCTTTGTCTTTCAACGCCGCCATCGCCGCTATTATCGCGATGCTATTTACGGTGAAGGGCATCGAAACTTTTTTGTATAGGCTTGCAAGCCATTTTGGAACTACAGCATAGCCGACCCGCAGCCCCGCAAGTCCAAACGCCTTCGAGAATGTTCTCAATACAAGTACATTCTCATTTTCTTCCACCTGTTTCAGCAACGAAGAGTCCGCAAATTCCACGTACGCTTCATCTATGATGACCATTGCCTCAGGAACAGATTGTGCTATCTCACGCACTTCATCCTCTGAGATGCAATTCCCGGTTGGATTGTTCGGCGATGCCAGAAAAAGCATTCGCGTTTTTTCAGTACATGCAGAACTCAAATCCGCGACTGAGATGCTAAAGTCGCTTTTTCGCGTTAAATACCTCGGCTTACCACCCGCTATTTTTACAAGCGACTCGTATAGGGAGAAAGTTGGTACAGGTATTATCGCTTCAGCACTGTCAGCAATAAATATCTTGACAAGCGTGTCAAGGACACCGTCTACGCCGGCACCTATGACGATGTTATCTTTTTCCATACCGGTATATCCTGCAATTTCTTCTCTAAGTTCTTCTTCGTTTCTTTCCCAGGGATACACGCTCAGGGGGATTTCCCCGTCTTTTATGCTCTCTAATATTTCTGTTAGCACTTTCGGGCTGGGGCCCAGTGGGTTCTCGTTGGAACTCAGCTTTATCGCGCCCTTTACAAATTTACCGGGTTTGTATTCTTTTAGTTCCTTTAATGCAGGACGAATGGGTACTCGCATATTAACCATAGTATTCGTTTGTTATTTATTATAATCACAGTCAATAAGATTAAAAGTCGAAAGAGGCAATATGACAAATATTTGTGGTATATGCAAAGAAAGAGAAGCGACAGAGAGGTGCAACATTTGCGGTATTCCACTCTGTGAAACATGTGCAGTTGAAATAAAGATAGAGGACACACATCCGGCACATCGTATTAAAGGCATAACAACACCGGGGATAACAGGTGAGGCAGTGAAACGGAAAATAGTGTGTCCTAAATGCGTTGCCGAGGTGGATATTTTCTAAACATGACTGGTAAAAAAAACAGACCGTTTGTATTCATAAATCTCGCAATGAGCGCGGACGGCAAGATTTCAACGGTGAAGCGGCGACAGATAAGGATAAGCGGCGAGGACGATTTTGACCGGGTGGATGCGCTCAGAGCGGAATGCGATGCGATAATGGTAGGTATAGGCACGGTTTTAGCTGATGACCCTTCTTTAACCGTGAAATCAGAAATTAGGCGAGCGGATAGGCTAAAAGCGGGAAAAGCTGAGAATCCTCTGCGGGTAGTGGTGGACAGTAAGGCGAGGACGCCGATTGATGCGGAGATACTGAACAAGGGCGAAGGTGCTCGTGTAATCGCGGTTTCTGAACAGGCGATAGTAGAGGACGTGGGAAAGTTGGGCGCTAAAGCAGAGATTATGGTCGGTGGCATGGATGCAGTGGACTTGAAGAAACTTCTTTATTTGTTATGGCAGCGTGGCGTAAGCCGATTGATGGTTGAAGGCGGCGCAACGCTTAACTGGTCTTTACTATCGCAAGAGCTCGTGGACGAAGTTTATATATACGTTGGCAACCTAATAATAGGTGGCGAAGGCGCACCGACACCTGTAGATGGCTCTGGGTTTCTTAGTGAAGAAGCGATGACGAAGCTGGAGCTTTTAAGTACCGAGAGGATGGACGAGGGTGTTTTGTTGCGGTGGCGTGTTCGTAATTGAGAAGGTGAAGAAATATGAAACCGCCTGTTGATATAAAGGATTTTGCGTACATCACGACTCGGAAACTGCCGAACGAGCAAGGTGAGAAGAGTGGCGCAGTGTTTATGTGGCGTAGAAAAGGCGAGGAAGAATTTAACTATAAGCTTAAGTGTCCGTATTGCGGTGAGGAGCAGGAGTCAAGCGTGGTCTTCAAAAAGCGACCTTACAGAGTAAGATGTAGCAACTGCGAGAAGAGTATTATGGTGGAGAAGCTGGGTAAGAAGTAGTGCCAATCTACGAATTATCAAAGGGACTTTAGCAACTCTTCAGCTTTCTTAACATCTGCTTCTCTTCCTTCTTTTTCAAATAAATCTTTTGCAACCTCTAATGCTTTCTTTGCTTCTTCTTTGTTTCCTGTTTTTGAATACAAGATTCCAAGATTTGCATGCGCTTCTGCGAAATGGCTGTTAATCCGTAGCGCATCTTGGTATTCCGCCTCAGCCTCGTCTTTTCTTCCCATATTTTTAACAAATTCCCAAGATTATAATGCGCTTCTGCATAATTGGGGTTAAT
>JAPWVK010000097.1 GCA_029241965.1 Candidatus Methanophagales archaeon | reverse complement strand
CTTCTATGTTCCTCATATAGAGAAATGGGGAACATACTAATAAAAACCTTTTTGGTTTTATCCTTTCGTTAAATGCTAAGATCAGACTTTATAGGGTAGTTAGGCAATATATGTGCCCTATGATTTGACGAAGTTAAGGTTTAAAATAACAGTTTGATGCGAATGGAAAAAGGTACACTGATTGGATGCCCGCTATCAGATTGTGCTAATCTATCAAGAAGGTAAGATTGAGAGAAGGCAAAACGTATTGATCAAAATGGAAATGTTGAGCAAAGCACTAAATGCCAGCAACGGAAGAGGATTTTATATCCATAGATCAAATATTCGAGATAAGATATTTATTGCAACAAGATGCCAAGATAACAACTTCATCTGCGATTGAAAGGTAAAAAACCGAAAAATAGTTTATACTCTGAAACTTAAAATGAAGAAAGGAAAAGGACAAAGGAGATGAAAAGACATACGGTTTTTGCTTTCTCTAATCGCATTCCGGTTGTTTTAAGGTTAACTGTTCTATTACGTGATTTAAAGGTCTATTTTGACTGATAAGGAAGTCACGCTTGGTAGGATAAAAGTAAGAAAAGAAAAGGGGGTGTTGAGATGGCAGAAATAGACATGAGGAAAGTGGATGAGATAATAGATAGGTATAAGGGCGAGGAAGGGGTTTTAATTCAGTTGCTGCTGGACTTACAGAGCGAGTTTAACTGGATATCCCCCGAAGCGATTGCACAAATAAGCGAGCAGATGCGAATTCCGAAAAGTCAGATATACCGAATAGCGAGTTTTTATAAAGCGATGAACCTGAAACCGGTCGGTCGCCATATAATCCAGGTATGTCTGGGTACGGCATGTCAGGTACGCGGTGCACCGAAGATTCTGGACCGGATAGAAGAGAATTTAAAGATAAAAGAAGGCGCGACAACGTCCGACATGCGGTTCAGTCTGAAGCGAGTAAATTGTCTCGGTTGCTGCGCAATGGGACCGGTGATAGTGGTGGATGGGATATATCACGGCAAGATTACGCCGTTAATGGTAGAGAATATTTTAGAACAGTATGAGTAAAGGAGGAAGGAAATGCCAAGATTAAACTCGAAAGAGGATTTGAAGAAGCTGAGAAGAAAGATTGTAGCAAAGCGTGACTTGAATAAACCCTACATTACGCTCTGTTCTGGAACGGCATGCCATGCCACAGGTAGTGATGTGGTTGCTACTGCGATTCAGGAAGAATTGGAGAAGCAAGGTTTAACGGAAGAGGTGGGACTCCGGAGGACGGGATGTCATGGCTTTTGCGAGAGAGGGCCAATTATCATCATTTATCCCGAGGAGATATGCTATCTAAATGTAACGCCCGAAGATGTGCCAGAAATTATCACAAAGACAATAAAAGAAAAGGAGATTATTGAGCGGTTGCTTTACACAGATTCCAGCACGGGAGAACGAATGGTACATGAACAGGATATTCCTTTTTACAAATATCAAACCCGGCTTGTTTTTAGCGGTAACCTCTGGGTTGATCCGACAAATATTGAAGATTATATCGCACTTGGTGGATACCGTGGGTTAGCTAAGGCATTGCATGAGATGACGCCAGAGGAAGTGCTGGCAGAAGTGAAGAGCGCGAATTTGAGGGGCAGGGGCGGCGGTGGTTTTCCCGCTGGCCGGAAATGGGAGACCACCCGGAATGCACCAGGAGAGCCTAAATATGTGATAGTCAATTGTGATGAAGGCGACCCTGGCGCCTACATGGACCGGTCAATAATGGAAGGAAATCCACACAGGGTTCTTGATGGTTTAACAATCGCTGCTTATGCCATTGGTGCTTCTCAGGGCTTCATTTACGTACGTCAGGAGTATCCACTGGCGGTGAGTAATCTTGCGATTGCGCTCGAACAGGCGAAGGAATACGGCTTCCTGGGAGAGGACATACTGGGTTCGGGATTCAAGTTTGACGTGGTAGTGCACAGAGGTGCAGGCGCTTTTGTGTCCGGCGAATCCAGTGCGTTGATGAATGCGATAGAAGGGAAAGTAGGCGAGCCTAGACCTAAATACATCCACACTTCGGAAAGCGGCGTCTGGGATAAGCCGAGCAATTTGAATAATGTTGAGACCTACGCAACGGTACCACTGATATTAGAAAAAGGCGTCGATTGGTTCACCTCGATTGGCACCGAGGGCAGCAAGGGAACAAAGATATTTTCGCTGGTAGGGACGGTAAACAACACTGGTTTAGTGGAAGTCCCCATGGGAACCACACTGAGGGACATAATATACAAAATAGGCGGAGGGATTCGTGGCGGGAAGAAATTCAAAGGAGTCCAAACCGGAGGTCCGTCGGGCGGTATAATACCTGAGCAATACCTCGATTCGCCGGTTGATTTTGATGAACTCACGAAATTGGGTTCGATGATGGGCTCAGGCGGGATGATCGTTATGGACGAGGATACATGTGTCGTGGATTTAGCACGGTACTTCGTGGATTTCCTGTGTGAAGAGTCATGTGGCAAATGTGTGCCCTGCCGTGAAGGTTTAAAACGTATGCGTGAGATATTGAATGACATTGTTGCCGGTAAAGGAAAAGAAGGCGACATTGCACTGCTCGAGGAGATAGCGACGGTGATGAAGAAAGCGTCACTGTGCGCATTGGGAACGACAGCCGCTAATCCTGCTCTGAGCACTATCCGGTACTTCAGAGATGAGTATGAAGCACATATCACTGAGAGAAGATGCCCGGCATTGGTTTGTAAGGCGTTGATTTCGTATTATATAGAACCAGAGAAGTGCATAGCCTGCCTGCTTTGCTCAAAAGACTGCCCTGAGGATGCGATAGAAGGAGAGAAGAAGATGATACACGTGATAGACCAAACGAAATGTATAAAATGCGGGATTTGCTACGATGTGTGTCCGTCCAAAGCAGGTGCGGTGACAAAAATATCGGGTAAGCCAGTCCCGCCACCAATACCAGAAGCGGCGCGGAAAATAGAACGAGGAAAGGGGCGGAGGTGAGAGAAGAAGATGAAATTAGAAATTGACGGTAGGGTAGTGGAAATAGAGGCAGGAAATACGTTGTTGGATGCCGCGAAGAGCATTGGCATTGATATACCCACTTTATGCTATCATCCCGCGTTAGAACCTTTTGGCGCTTGTAGGCTATGCTCTGTTGAGATAGCGAAACGAGGCAGAACGAAAGTCGTCACTGCATGTAATTATCCCGTAGAAGACGGACTGGTGGTAAGAACTAAGACTCCGAATATTATCGAAATAAGAAAAATGCTCCTGGAATTGCTGCTGGCGAGATGTCCAGAAGAGGGTCGGATACAAAGTCTGGCAAGCGAATATGGAGTGACAAAGCCGAGATTCCAGATTGAAGATGAGCACTGTATCCTTTGCGGATTGTGCACAAGAGTGTGTGAAGAGTTAGTGGGTGTATCCGCAATAAACGTAATAAGTCGGGGTGTGGAGCGAGAAGTGGGTGCACCGTACAAGGAACTTTCTGATGATTGTATAGGCTGCGGGTCGTGTGCGCTCGTTTGTCCCACGGACGCAATCAGGTTGGAGAAGAACATATATCCAACCACGGCAGAAGATATACAAGAAATAGAGGATAAGTTCTTAGAGGGCGATCGAGATGAAGATCTGGGCGTTTATAGCGATTTGATTGCGGGTAAGACATCAACGGGCGGCCAAGACGGTGGAATGGTCACCGCTTTACTCATATCGGGCATGAAGAGTAATCTCTTTGATGCTGCGCTTGTTGTACGCCGAGTAGATGGTTACAATGCAGAGTCGGTTGTTGTTGAGGATGAACAGGGGATATTGAGTGCAAGAGGCACGAAATATTTGCGTGTGCCAATGATGTCGAAGCTTGAGGCTGCGTTAAAAGCAGGCAAGAGGCGAATTGCGGTTGTTGGGACGCCATGTGAAGTCAGAGCGGTAAGGAAACTGCAGCAACAGTGGGAATTGGAACGTGAATATCCGGGTGTGGAACTAACGGTACTGGGGCTATTTTGCCTTGAGAGTTTCGATTACGAAGGTTTAAAAGCGGATACGACGAGTAGGTTTGGCGTTGACCTTGATAAAGCAGATAAGACGCAGATAAGTAGGGGTAAGTATATCGTCACGGCTGATGGAAAGGATCATTCATGCGATGTACGAGACATGGAGGCGATAGTACGGGAAGGCTGTCCTTATTGTGACGATTTCGTATCTCGGCTGGCAGACATATCTATCGGCTCGGTAGGTAGTCCTGACGAATGTTCCACTGTGATTGTGCGGTCTAAAGTCGGTAAGAAACTTTTGGATGCGGCTGAGTTCGTGAGTGCGGAAGTAGATAAGAAACAGATAGTGAAGCTCGCGAAGTTGAAGAAGCGGAATGCGGATAGGAAATTAGCAACGATTTTTGAGGGGGTACAGTAGGTATAGAACCACAAGATTGCAAAACTCGTTTTCGTGGAAATCTGTAGTTATAGAATGTGCAAAAGAAGAGATGGAAAACCGTAAGATATATGACCTGTCTGTCGCTATTTATCCGGGAATGTTGAAATGGATAGACGATCAGGATGTAGAGCTAACTCAAACTGCGTCAATCAGGAACGGCGACACGTATAATTTTTCGCGATTCACCGGTAGTTCCCATATCGGTACGCATATTGATGCACCATATCACTTTTCGGCGAATGGTAAAACGGTGGATATGCTGAGCCTGTACGACTTAATAGGTGAGGCGCTGGTTGCGCAGGTAAATGCTGATACGATTTCTGCGGACGAACTACGGAAAATTGACTTAAAGAAGTATAAACGAATCCTGTTTAAGACGAAGAATTCGGCACTTTTGAAGTCGGAAACGTTTAACCCTGAGTATGTCGCGCTTGATTATTCGGCTGCGGAGTTACTGGTAAAGAACGGTGTTCGGGTAGTAGGTATAGATTATCTGTCCATTGAAGCGTTTGATACCGAAGAACATCCGGTTCATAAAGTGTTGACTGATAATGATGTGATTATTATAGAAACGCTGGATTTGAGTAACGTTGAACCTGGAGAATATTTTATGGTTGCGTTGCCGTTGAAGCTTAAAGGGTGCGATGGTGCGCCTACGAGGGTGGTTTTAGTTGAACCTCCTCCAAGATATGAGTGATACGATGTTGTTTTTTGTGTAGGCTGTGAGGGGGTTAAAACCTTTACCAAATTAGGCACAGTATAAAAACCCAGTGATTTATCACCGCGGAGATCACCGAGGGCGCAGAGTTTAAGAACGTTCCAATCCACGTTTTGGTTTTCTGATGCCTCTGCGTTCTCCGCGCACTCTGCGGTAAAACTTGAGGAGATACTGATTTCACTGGAAAATTTGACAGTGCCACAAAACTACAAGTTTCTGTCGAGTAGAACTCATAGTCCACCTAATGATGGAGTATTGGCTCCGAGGTTACTATGAGCCCCCTCACAGAACCGGACTTGAGGTTTTCCCTCATCCGGCTCTTCAGGAGTACATCCTCTACATTTGTTTGGATAGGGCATAGAAATGATATATCTTCGGCTTTGGCAGCGGATTAAATGAGAGAAAACGGATGAATTGATCCCAGTTATAACTCTTCTTCTGACTTCGCCGGTTTATCCATTTAAAGGCGAGCCTCAACGTATGATAGTAGTAATTCTGTAATCCGCCTATGTTACCGCTTATACCGTAATACTGGTAATGTCCAGCCAACTTTTGCTTTAGCAATAACCACCACACCTCCAATTTTACCCGATTTCGAATGCCTTTTAACCACTGATTCATGTCTTTCATCTTCTGCCTGAACTTCTTGCTCGACGTCTTCCGCCCTACTTTAAATTTACCATTTCTGGTTTTATCGCAGTAGAGCGTAAAACCAAGGAAGTCAAAGGTTGCACACTTCTTACCCTGTTTCCTTGCTTGCTGACAGGCATAGCGACCAAATTCAATGATTCTGCTCTTTTCCTCCGAGATCTTCAGTCCGAATTTAGCCAACCTTTTCCTCAGTGCCTTCCCAAACGCTCTGGCTTCATTGTCATATTGAAAACAGACAATGAAGTCATCTGCGTAACGGATGAGCTGAGCAAACCCTTTCAGCCGCTTCTTCACCTCTTTCTCAAACCAAAGGTCTAAGGCATAATGGAGGTAGATGTTGGCGAGGATTGGGCTTAATATCCCACCTTGGGGCGTGCCTCTGTCCGACTCCAGATATTTTCCTCCCTCCATCACACCAGATTTTAAGAAACGGGCGATTATTCGCAGCAGACTTGGATCTACTATTCGCTGTCTCAAGCAGTCCATCAGACATTTGTGGTCTACCGTGTCAAAGAACTTCGCTATGTCCATGTCTACCACATAGTTAACTGGTTTGGTCATAATTATATTATCAACCTGATCCAGTGCATCGTGGCAGCTACGATTTGGTCGGAACCCATAAGATGCGTCACTGAAATCCTCCTCAAAGATGGCCTCCAGAATTTTCTTTATCGCCAACTGGACTATCTTATCCTCGATAGCCGGGATCCCAAGCGGTCTTCGTTCACCGTTTGACTTCGGTATATAGACTCGTTTAACAGGTTGTGGTCG
>JAPWVK010000096.1 GCA_029241965.1 Candidatus Methanophagales archaeon | reverse complement strand
GAGAAGCCGGTGGTGAACGTATCTGTTGATAAAGATGTCACTGTTAAGGCTGAGGACAATGCGGGTATTTACGATGTTCTCATTACTTATCTGGATTCAGAGAATAATAGTTGGGAGAGTAAGTGTTTGGGGCATAGCGATAGTGAAAGGAAGCGTGTGGAATATAGCATACCGTTGAACAATACCGTGTTCTTCGTTCAGGCTATGGATGTAAATGGAAATGTGAAGATTGATGATAACAAAGGAAGGTATTATGTATGTTAAAATGGGAAAAGTAATGGGGATGTTGTCTCATCCAATTAAATCCCGGGTAGAAAAAGAAATTTTTCATTCACTTATAGCCACATTTCCAACATTGTCTACTACTTGCACGAAGAATTCTATCTCTTCTTTAGCGGGTATGTTACAAGTCCACAAATCGCCTTCTTCGGGCTCACAATTTTCGCTACGCCATTCTTTCCATGTTCCATCAATAGCCGTATAGGTCACCATGACTCTTTGTGTTCCTGATTCATCACTGGCATTAACAGTTATGTTAACGCTGTCATTAATCCTGGTATATAAAACATCTTTAATCATAGGAGTATTTGTTTCATCCTCTGGTGACGCATAATATAAGTCGAAAGATAGTTCATCATATATTCTTTCTATTCCTTTTGCACCAGGACCTATTGGTCCTTTATATTGACCGGTTATAATTATAAGGTATTGACGTGATTCAGCAGGACGTCCTAGATAGCTGATCGAATTTATCTTGAATATTCTGGCGGGGAACCATTTTCTCATCTCGCCTGTGGGCAATTCAAGTGGCCGATCCGATTTTTGGTAGTATTCTATAAGAGGTTTGAAAGGTTTATCTATTCGGTATTTTGCACTGGTCATAACAGCTCCACGCAATATTCTCGTGGGTGTTGGATGAAATATTCTTATTTCCTTCGGCAAGATTGGTTTTCTGGGATCGGACAGAAGCTCACCACCAGGAGTTATATAATAATCGCCATCTCGTGTGCTCATCAGAGCATATGTTGGACGAATCACTAAGGTATCTGGTTTTTCTTCAACATTGCTTTTGATCTTCATCTTAGATTCGTTATAGGATTTAGCAGAGTGTGGTATGTTTATCCTGACCATGGGTAAGCCATAAAGAGAAGTGGTTTCGAGGACCTGTTCATCAAAATAATTGAAATCGTAGTTGGTCGCCCAGTATTCTTGCTTCGCAAGGGTGAGAGCTGTACCGACATCTATACCATCGCAGAGGTATCGAGTGAAGTAAGAGATAAGAAGCTCATGAGCTGCCCTTGTCCTACGACTCCCTATACCAAAACCTGTGGGAGCGGTGTATGCCACAACTCCCTTTTGTGCGAATGCCTGCACGAGATCGAAGTCATTGATTGAAGAGTTAGGTGGCACATTAAGACCTGCATGGCAGCTCATTGAGTAGATTATCGAGCCGTTCAAATCAGCAGTCGAATTGCATATATCTTGTGAGGTGATGCCAAGATATATTATTCCTCCTCCTTCTCGGCGTTTTGGAACACTGAACAGGTCATGTTCAGCATGCTGGAAGACAAGGGCAATGTCGTTGCTGGTGTTCAACAACCCCTCCTTGACATTTTTGAAATAATCTTGTGTTACCTCAGTATCATTTTTGCTTATTAGCGTTGCAGGTCTTGTTTTCGTTTTCTCTTCCAGAGTTGAACTGCAATGTAAGGCGGAATCCCACATGAAGTCATGAGCAGTCACGAAGATTTTATCAGGGCGAACATATTCTTTGCGATAGAATGCTTCTATCACTGCTGATATTTCCTCAGGGGTTTCAACCAGCCTGCTGAGAGAAATGCTCGGAATGAACAATTCAGGAATGTTCACCTCAGCGGTTTTCCATTCTATGGGTCTATCCGCGGCATAGAAGTTGTCGGTTAGAAACATGTTATTGTGAAGTGCGGAGCCGACAGTGCTATCAGTATTGAGCTTATGATAATCATCTTCAGTGTACCAGGATTCGGGACCAAAAGGTTTGTCAGTATTGTCAGGAATTCTGTAATATGGTATGATTCGGTCATCTCCAACAATGGTGATATACTTGATCCCAGTATATTCTTTCAGCTTAACATCTATCAGTCTCTTAATATGCTTTGAAACATTATTTGCCTCTTGCGGATCTTGTAAATTCAAATCCCACAATTCATATGAACCTGCAACAGCCTCATCTTCTTCAACATAAACAGGAATGCCTGCAACGCTGACGTGATAAGAGAGCTTGATAAGCTCGTTCTCGAGTTTTTCTGTTCTTTCTGCACCCCAAGCTTCGGCAAGCCTTTCTTTGTTTGCTACTATGAAGGTTTGTGCGGCAGAAGGCATGTCAACCTTAACAGTGACTTGGAGACTGGTGAGTGAGAGCTGTTTATCTTTTAAGTTCACTTCTATCGTTATGTCATACGTTTTTGGTGAGACATCGCTGGTGTCCCACTTGAAGATGGCGGATTTGGTTTTTTTGGATTCTATATTTTCAATTGTTGCGTTGCCCAGGCTTCTATTGCCTTCTTTGAATTCAATACTGACATTCTTTTCTCTGAAATCGCCGGTGTTATTAATGGTGACATTGAACAGGTTCATCTGACCTTTTATTGCTCTGGATTGATGATCAACTCCTCTAATTTCTATGTTATGAGTAGGAATCTCAACAAAGCCAAATATTGAGATGTTTCTGTGAGGATCTTCAATGTCATTGGAGATTATTTCTATATTTTTAAGAACAAATCCCTCTAATTTCTCTGTATTTAGCGTTATGTTGAAGCTTCGAGAATCTCCTTTCGGAATCTCTACTGGGAGCTTAATGCCAGAGATAGTAATTGCAGGATATGATTTTATGGAAGAAACGTTTAAAACAGAATTACCATAATTTGTAATGCTGAACGTCTGTTTTATCAAAGTTCCTTGATATACCGTTCCAAAGTCCAGATAATGAGGCCAGACAGACATGGTTAGCCAACCGTCCCTGTTAATGAAAGGATAAAAATCGTATTCAGGAGGGTAAGCTATAAAACCGTTTTTAGGGAGTGGTATGTATTTAGGGTAAGGTATGTAAGGTATATTCGTGTCGCCAATGCCATCTCCATCAGTGTCGATACCATCGTAATCAGACCAGTAATTTCCTTCATTTAGTGAGTTATTATACCACCAATTGTTCATGCCAGTGGATCTAACCTCTGCCTTATTATCAATGAGGTTATTATGATATATCGTATTATGATGACTATTGACATCTATAAATACACCATCAAAATAATTGGAACAAATAGTATTTCCTGAAATAGTTATTGCAGTGGAAATAAATAAATAAATACCTCCTTCACCGTTTGAGTCTACAAAGTTATTTAATATTTTATTTTTGCTTGACCTTTGAAGGCTTAAGCCACGCCCCTGATTTGAGTTTATAATATTACTCACTATATTATTGTTTTCACTTTCTGGTAAAAAGATGCCGTTGCCGATATTTGAATTAATAATATTGTTTGAGATGCTGTTTTTTTGCGATTCACCTAAGTATATACCAGTTCCTGAGTTCAAATAAATTATATTATTTGTAATAGTATTGTCATTGCTCGAAAAAAGAACTACACCTTCATCATTATATATCAAAATATTATTTAATAAGCTATTATCATTTGATAATTCTAATTCAACACCCCGTTCATTCGAATTAGCAGTGTTGGCTCTAATGGAGTTGTTGTTTGATTCAGCTAGGAAGATACCACCTTTAAAGTTATAAGAAGCATTGCTGTCTATTATAATGTTATTATTTGAAGAGTATAAGCTAATTCCATCACCTCGTTTATTCGAATTAGCGGTGTTGCCTCTAATGGAGTTGTTGTTTGATTCAGCTAGGAAGATACCACCTCTAAAGTTATAAGAAGCATTATTGTCTATTATAATGTTGTTATTTGAGGAATGTAAGCCAATTCCATGATATTGTTTATTTGAGTTTGCATTGTTGCCTCTGATGGTATTATTGCTTGCGTAATCCACTACTATACCAGCCTGCATATTGTTGGATGCATCGTTGTCTATTATGTCATTGTTATTTGAAGAGTATAAGCTAATTCCATCACCTCGTTTATTCGAATTAGCGGTGTTGCCTCTAAAGGAGTTGTTGTTTGAATCCTGGAGTGAGATGCCATCCCAGTTGTTTGAGGAGCAATTATTGTTTGATACGCTGTTGCTGTTTGAATCCTGGAGTGAGATGCCACTACCGCTGTTTGAAGAGCAATTGTTGTTGGATACGCTGTTGTTGTTTGAATCCCGGAGTGAGATGCCATCCCAGTTGTTTGAGCAGTTATTGTTGAATATGCTGTTGCTGTTTGAATCCGGGAGTGAGATGCCACCACCGTTGTTTGAGCAATTGTTGTTTTTTATGATAATAAAAGAAGAGAAAGCGATTTGCATGCCAACGCTAGCATTGTTCAAATTCTGATTTTCGATAGCAATATTCGTGCAATTTACGAGTATGACCTGACCAGCGCCATCAGGAATTCTTCCTCCTTCAATATCCTTCCAATAATAAACAGGTTTTCCGTTAACTGTGTTGCTTTCGTCTATTTCATGCGTGTAATCGCTTAGTGAACCACCCCTAATATCTATTCCATTCTCAAGCATGATATTGCCTGTTAATTTGTTGTTGTTGGAATCCCAGAGACAGATGCCATCATCGTTGTTTGAGCAGTTGTTGTTAGATATGTTGTTGTTGTTTGAATACCAGAACTCGATGCCATCATCCCCGTTATTTGAGCAGATGTTGTTGGATATGCTGTTGTTGTTTGAACCCCAGAGTTGGATACCATCATCGTTGTTTGAGCAGTTGTTGTTGGATATATCGCAGTGATCAGCGTAATCTAGGTATATTCCAGAAAATCCTCCAGTTGCACCATCCACCGTGAACCCGCTTATTTCCACATAATCCGCAGTCACCTTAAAGACATGGTCGTATGGACCTTTAGCCAGAACAATCGTAGAATCAGAGCCATTTTCAGACCGAATTGCTATGCACTTGCCCACCTCTATATTTTCCTGATATGTCCCAGGACAAACAACAATAGTATCACCATCTTCAGCCATATCCACGGCTTCTTGTATAGTTTCGTAATAAAAATCACCCATGGTGCAAGCAGGAGATGTCTTGTTTACCACAATTGTAGAAGCGGCAGCGACTTCCAAAACTCCCACTATGAATAACATAAAAAAGACAGGAATTGCTACTTTTCCTATCTTTCTCATTTTATATTTTGATGCCATTTATCGCAATTCAACCGCCGAAATTGGGCAGTCCATATCCAACTTCATTGTCCTTTGGTCCCGGATGGTACTGCTTAATGCAGGACAACTGCAATGCAAAAGCTCCTGCAACGTGCGGTGTTGCTGCTGAGGTGCCACAGAATGGGTATGGATAGTATGCACAGGTGGAAACACAATCCGGACCCACATAGTCGGGTTTTAGCCTTCCGTCGTTCGTTGGTCCTCGTGAACTGTAAGGCTCTAACGCTGAACAATCTCTGCAACTTACTGCACCTGTTGCTATCGATCCCCGAGCAGTCGCTTCAACACATAGGCTGCTGTTCTCTACCTTTTCCGAAAGTTTGTGATACCATGAATACAACTCGAAGTGAACCGATTTTGTAGTATTATACTTAGTTATCACGATGTAGAAGCAATCAGTATAAGGAGCTAAGAAACCGACACCTTCAACTGGTATATGTCCAAAGGACCCTTCTTGTGGATTTACTGAGCCCGTCACAACGCTTCCAGATGAATTTAGTATATACAAATCGTAATCTTGCGTTGCATAGCCCCATGTTTCGTTCCAACTCAAGTATAACACAACTACCTCTCCTTTGTCCGCGCAAAACGTCTGACCTAGCTCACCAACAAGGAACTCATGATAACCATCGTCATCAACATCGTTGAAAATCCCTTCCCAATGCCTCTGTGCTGAATTGCCAGCAGCGTTAACCCACCGAATTCCGTGCTTGTACCATGCATCGTCTATAATCTGACAGCTATAATCCGTACCATCAAAAAGTCCTGCGGTACTACCGGCTGAATGAGATACTATGTCTACTTCCTCAGAAATCAGGTAAGGAAGAACCAACTCTCCAAGTTGGTAGGTGTATCCGTCATAGTTTACCAGATAGAGCTCTGCATCAGGAGCAACATCATGAACTATTTCTGCGCATCCCGTGCCATGTATTTCGCCACCACCTGTTATATCTCCATCCCCTCTAAAAGACCTGACTGTTACATTCTCTGGCAGCCCGATACCAAGCAAATCCTCATATCTCTCAAATCCAAAATCCACTATCGCCACCTTTACACCTTTGCCCGTTATGTTAAGGCCATGTAGTTTCTCTGTGTTAAGGCATTTTAAGCCTTCGCGTAATGGCACATCCGGAAAGAGCTGAGCTTTAAGTGGTGTGCCCATATAGGAAACAAAGGGCAAATCTGCTATATCTAAAATCTCTTTCGTATATATCTCTGCAACTATTTTATTCTCCTTGATATACAAGATTTCTATGGTATAGTTTTCCAGCTCTTTGATGTTTTCGGTTTTATTTTCTTTCAAATAGATGTTCACGATCATCGGCTTAGCAGGAGGCGCAATCCCGGGTGGCGGTATGTTCTTTACCACTTCAGTGCTCATCTTTGGATGCTTGACCAGTTCGAATTCGCTTGCTGCCACCTCAGGAAACAACTGAGCTTGAAGAGGAGTGTCCATATAGGTAACAAAAGGCAGCTCAACTATCTCTAGGATCTCACTCGTGTATATCTCAGCAACTATTCTGTTCTTCTTGACATACAAGATTTTTATGGTATAATTTTTCAGCTCTTCGATGTCTTCGGTTTTGGTGGAATTCAAATAGATGTTCACAATCACTTGTTTTGGTGGGGGTGCAATCCCCTGCGGCGGTATCATCGCAGCCACTTCGCTGCTCATCTTAGGATGTTTGCAAACAGGAACAGGAGAAGCATCCATACTTGATGTCTCATTCAAATCCAACGCTTTGTTTTCTGCATCATTCGACGTATTATCTGACATATTTACAGCAGCGGCGGCACTCGCAACCATCAACAGGGCAACTGAAATCGCCAATACCTTCCAAATGCTTTCGCTTTTCATCTTTTTTCTATCATCTCCTAAATTTTTTTAATTTAACGATAAAGGTTATGTTGAGGATACATATAAGCTTTTCGATTACTTTAGCATATGTTATAAACATCATAGGGATTTCCCTAGGAAAGCTTAACGAAGGTACACGAATTCGTTTCACTCCTTTGTTATCCCTCTCCTATAGCAAATCCTCGAAAAAGCTTACGATGAAAGGACACCAAAAATAAATGAATGAAAATAGTGGCTTTTACTCCCCCATCCTCACCCAACTCACACCCTCCTCATCTTCTGTCACCCTCAACACATACTCCATATAATCCTTCACCTCTTCTATGTGCGTAATCAAAAATATCTGCCGGAACTTCTTTGACAGCTCGTTCAACGCCGTAATTATATTCCTCTTCCGAAGCGCATCCTGCGACCCGAAAATCTCATCCAGAATAATAAAATTCGTTTGAATCGCGCTTCTTTCCGTGACGACAGCAGAAATCGCAAGTCGCAGACAAAGATTCGCCAAGTCCTCCTCACCGCCTGAAAACCTGTTTATCTCGTACGGCGTCCCTTCATCATAAATAAACACATCGTAATTCTCATCCAGCTCAAGCTTACTGTATTTGCCATCCGTTAACATCCTCAGCATATCGGATGCGGAATCCGAAAGCATCGGCCGAATCATACCCACCATATAAACCTTAAAATCGTTCATTATCTTATCAAGCAAGCTTAGATACATAATCGCCTCCTCCTCCTTCTCTTTCTCCGCTATTAACCGTTTCTGCTCCTCTATCTCTTCCTGTACATGTCCTATGTCCCGGCATACGTTATCGAATTCGTTCTTCTTCGCCATAAGCTTCAGCTTCGTCTCGTTCAGCTCCTCCTTCTTACGCTCGTATCCCGCCTTCAGCTCCACATACGCCATTTTATCAAACGCTAATTCTTCCATCTGACGCTGCAACGCCGTTATACCCACCACAATCTTGCTTTCCAACTCGTTTAACATTTGAACGTCATTCTTCACTTCTTCCGTCCTTCCTATCTCTGCTCTCAACCCCACTATCTCACGATACACCACTTCAAGACGCTTTAGTGTAGAAACAACGTCTTTGTATGCGTTCTCATCAAACTCCACATCTACAATAGGCGCCAAATCGGTTATTAATGACTCCAATTCCTTATTCCAGCGTTCTAACTCACGCTCTTCATGCGCTATCTTTACCTCTAACTCTTTGCTCCGCATAACCCGCTTCTCAAGCTCTTTTATCTTTAGTATAACTGTTTTATATACGTTCTCGTCAAACTTGACAGCATCAAAAGGCTTCAAATCACTTAATAAAACTTTTAATTCTTCCCGCCCGCCTATTAATTCCTGCTCTTCCGATTCTATCTTTACGGCCAATTCCCGCTTCTTAGTTACGCGCTTATCCAGCTCCTTGCTCTCCGTTATAAGCAAATCCTCCGCCTTTTGCTTAGATACGAGTTCGTCCTTCTTTGTTTTGTATTCATTATATCTTGAATGAAATTTTTCCCGCTTGGCACCTATCTCATCGCTCAGCTTCTTTATCAACCCATCGTAGTGCGTTCCCAATTGCCGCTCGCACATCGGGCATTCACCTTCGGAACCTAAATCCTCTATCTTCTTCTTTTTTGCTATGCTCTCCTTTATATCCTTCTTAATTTGTAATGCAGTAGATTTAAGAGCGCCGAGCGAAGAATGTAGGCGCTCCTTTTGTTTCTTTACCTCTTCTATCCCCCGCCTCACCGCGTCCAACCGTTCCTCGACTCCTTCAAATTCTTTCCACTCTTTTCTCAAACTCCTTGTTTTCTTCTCTCTTGTCTCTATTTCCTGCGTCGTCCTCTCTTTTCTTCTCAGTAACTCTTCCTTCTGCTGATATTTCGCCCGTATCTCCTCCAGTTCTTCCTTGTGCTGCACCTGGGATTCAAAAGCAGCTTCTACACCTACAAATCCGGCTAAATCATCATTTAATCCTTTTAACTCCTCTTTACGCCTATTTAGCTCCTGTGTGGTTTTCGCTTCCCGCTTCATCAGCTCTTTTTTACGCCGATATTTCTCCCGTATCTCCTCCAGCTCCTCTTTTTTGGCTCTTAACTCGAAATACAACTCTTCTTCCTTCTCTATCGCCGCAAGCCTTTTTCTCTTGACGAGCAAATCCGCAAGCTCTTTATTCTTCTCTTCACGCCTCTTTCTCGTATTCTCCAGGTCGCTTCTTCTCTCACCCAGGTTATTGCTCAACTCCACGTATTTATCGTATTTCCCCGTGGCGGTCTCCAGCTCGTGTTTGGCTTCTGCCGCTTCTTTTTCTTTCATCGCCTTTGAGGCTTCTATCTCTTTCATAGCTGGAAGAAGCGCATCTTTCGTCTTCGCCAGTTCTTCGTTCTTACTTTTAAGCACTTCTATCTTCTTTCTGCCTTCTTTATCTACGGTTGCTGATTTTATACCCTCTATCTTCTTCTCTTTTCCTCTTTTATCCTCTCTTATCGTTTGTATGCTCTTTTCTATTCGTTCTATGCCGAGCATACGAAGTATAAGCTTTTTACGATCCGCTGCTTTCATTGACGACAATGCGTTCAACTCTTTCTGCCTTGCGAAAACGGAAGTGAAGAAAGACTGGTAGTCCATGCCGATTTTAGCCTCTATTACTCCTGTTACCTCCTCAGCGTTGTTTGTTATGAGTTTTCCATTGATAACGAGGCTTGCTTTTGGCACTAAATTCTTGCCTGCCATTTCTCTTACTACTTTATAGCCATCGCCTTCCAGCTCGAACTCCAGCGATACCGTGCATGCCTCATTTGGAGTTGCACCTTCCCTTTTTATAAACTCCTTCTTCGTCCTTGCGGCGTGATGCCCGAACAAAACCCAGCCTATCGCCTCTATCAAGGTCGTCTTCCCCACTCCGTTCAATCCAATAATGCCTATAACGCCATCCGGGAACTCGACAGACACATTCTTATATTTTCGGTAATTCCGCAGTGTTATCGTTTTTAATAGCATCTATACATCTACTTTATCTTTTACTGTTCACACCGTAAATATATTTTGAGCGGTCTTAAAACACGACTAATCTTAGAGTTCAAAGCGGTTAAATAAAATGAGACGATGAAGATAGGTGTAATTGCGATACAGGGGAATGTAGAGGAGCACGTCATCGCATTGGAGCAGACGTTAGCAGAGCGCGGAGAAGAAGGCGAGGTGCTGAAGATAAAGCATAGAGGTATAATTGAGTCTTGTGATGCCATTGTCATACCCGGAGGTGAGAGCACAACCATAGGCAGGCTAATGGAGCGCGAAGGCATCTTTTTAGAGATAAAAGAAGCCGCAAGAGCGAGAAAGCCGATATTGGGCACCTGTGCTGGTATGGTATTACTTGCAAAAGAAGGAGATGCCGAAGTTGCAAAGACGGGGCAGCCACTGCTCGGCTTAATGGACGTAAAAGTAAAGAGGAACGCTTTTGGCAGGCAAAGAGAATCTTTTGAGGTGCCGTTGCAGATGAGTTTTTTAAACGAACCTTTTCATGCCGTTTTCATTAGAGCACCTGCTATAATCCATGCAGCGGATTCGGTAGAAGTCTTAGCCACGCTAAAAGGGCATATAGTAGCTGCAAAGCAAGAGAATATAATGGGACTTTCTTTTCATCCTGAACTCACTGAAGATAGAAGGATACATCATTATTTCCTTGATACCGCTCTTTAAAGGTGATTGTATCTGAACAAAAGTCGGTGGATTTTTATGCAGACAATGCAAGAAATGCAAAAGGTAAACAGTTACAAAAACTATCGAGATAAATAGCGAAGACGCAAAAAGATGTAATTAGAAGGATGAGATAAAGATGGAAGTAAAAGTAGAAGTGGAGATATTTGTGGATAAGGAAGAGGTAGAAGTCAACGAGTTCGTGCAGAATGTGATGGGTAGGGCAATTGCGGGTGCGGTTTCCGTGTTGAAGGGTGTGAAAGAGGACTGGAGTGAGATAGAGATAAAAGTGAAGAGGCAATGAAGAGAGGCATAAATAAGTGATAAGTTATCACGCCCAGAGCCTAATAGCAGGAATCCCGTCGGTGTATTCCCGGCCATTCGCATCCAGGAACTCAGTGCAGTTGATCCAACCGTTTGCAGTTGACAATGTAGCCCTGTGATGAATCTGCGGATAAGAGCCAGTGCGAATGGTATAGTTGTATTCTTTGTTTGCTATAAGCATGAAAGGTTCATCAAATGAGATGTTGTGCCAATCTTCGGTATAACCCTCCCATTTTGCTGTTACATTCAAAGTTGAGTTCCATATTCTTGCATATTCTGTGTGCCCACCTGTGCCGGTGCATGGATACGTGTAAAGCATAGACACTTCGATTTTTTTATTTGGTGTGATTGTGCCGTTATGCGTGCCCGCAATGCTTGGATATGGGTTTGCGGGTGCGTCCGTATCGAAAACATTCAATTCACCCGTAGTATTAAAGTAAAACTCTGAACTCTCCGCTAAATTCCCACTTTGGTCTGCGCTATTTACAACGAAGTAATAACAGGTACCGGGTAGCAATCCTGTCAGTTCAATAGGATGATTCTTTACAAATAGTGGATTCCACGTGATTTTTGTATAAATTCCTGATGCTTTGCCATATTTTACTAAACTGTTAGCTATTTCGTCCGTATCCCACTGTATCGTTGCAGAATTGTTTGTTATGTGTGTTGCAGTTACGTTTGTGATTACAGGAGGTGTGGTGTCATTTATGAGTCCTTTTGGATATGCTGTATAAATACTCCATAAGCTTTCACATTCTTCGAGCTCAATGTTGTCTGACGTGCCGGTTCGGTATAGAAGGGCAATTGCACTGAATGATTCTCCTGTAGTCCAATTTCCTTCATCATGCTCGAGACGGACTGTATGAAACACTTCTGGTTTCAGTTGCGTTTGTGTGAGCGTTCCATATTTTGTTACCTCACCGTCTCGGCAAGGTCCAAAACTATTAATGGTGTTTTCATCAATACTCATGCTTGAGCTATTGCTGCTATTTGCAGCAAAGTGTGACCATGACCGTTCACAGACCAAAAGGTCACCGGGTAGCTTTATCTTGAATGTACTTGACCTTTCATACCCCACTCGCTGAGCACCCGTAACGAACATCATCTTATTTGCATTCGGTGCCCTGAAATCATAGTATTTTTTATATGACCAGTTCAATGTGGCTCCAACGCCGTCGCACATCTTTACTACTGCATCTTTAAGTTTTGTGTGGGTTATATCCCTTGGATGAGGGCGTTGGTACTCAAACCAGTTTATTATTTTTGCAACAGGTTCGTCATTCAAGTAATAAGCCACGATCCAACCCTCCTTGTGAACGTACACATGCACATCCTCAGCCTCGGGATAGCCGGGAAGCGCAACTGCTCCAATGGTATAGTTTTCGGTTTCATGTTCTGTTGTTCTGTACACCTCTTTTGCCTTTGTCAAATTAATTTCATCGCTAACATTTATATAAACAGATATTCCCGCTTCTTCTTCGATGATAGTTGTCCCTTCTCGCGGGGCAGCACCGTCACCCGTCCCTTTTTCCACATCTGCCGTGTTATAGCCATATACCACCGCACTGCTTACAACCATCACCAAGACAATCGAGATTGCCAATATCTTCAACCCAATTTTGGTTCCCATTTTCATTCCCCTTCTTCCTTAAGATGCTACTGTTAATTTTCGAACTAAGCCTTTATAAGATTTTCGGTTAGCAACTTCAAATTGGGAAAGCCTCAGAGGAATAAAAAAGAAAAAGAGTAAAAAAGTGTTACTGAAGAAACAACTTGATGGCTGGTATCCAATGGTTGTACTCCTTGCCATTCGCATCTATGAACTCTGAGCAGGTTATGACTCCACACAATGTTGAAAGATTATCGGTATGGTGAATTTGCGGATAGGAGCCTGTGCGAATGGTATAGTTGTAAGTTTCTCCTTCTTCGAGTGTGAAAGAATCCCCAAATGATATATTGCGCCAATCTCCGCTGTATCCTTCCCATCTCGCAGTTACATTCCAATCAGAGTTATTCCAAATTTTCACGTATTTGCTATGCCCGCCTGTACCTGCGCAAGGATACGTGTAAAGCATAGACACCTCGATTTTTTTATTTGGTGTGATTGTGCCGTTGTGTATGCCAGCAATGCTTGGATATGGATTTGCTGGTGCTTCGGTGTCGAAAACTGGTGGTGGTGTAGGGGTTGGAACCCCTGAAGTAGTAAAGTTATACTCAGAACTCTCTGCTGAATTTTCACTCCGGTCTGTGCTGTTCACAACAAAGTAATAACAGGTGCCTAGTAACAAACCCGTTAGTTCGATCGTATGATTTTTTATACGTGATGTGTCCTCCTCGCTTTCTATATAAATCCCGGATGTTTTGCCATATTTCACTAAACTGGTGGCTATTTCATCAGTATCCCATTTTATCGTTGCGGATTTGTCTGTTATGTTCGTTGCGGTTACGTTTGTGATTACTGGTGATTTGGTATCGTTAAAAAGCTCTACGGGAAAAGCAAAGTTTGAGTTCCAGATAGAGTTTGAATTCTTTGCTATTATCCTTGGAGATGCCGTTATGTTTCCCGGTGTGTCTAAATCGAAACAGGAAATAGTGTTTGAATATTCTGCTATTATCCTTGGAGATGCCGTTATGTTTCCCGGCGTGTCCAAATCGAAACGTGAAATAGAATTCGTGTATTCAACTAATATCCTTGGTAACGCGGTTATGTTTCCCGGCGTGTCCAAATCAGAACTGAATATAGAGTTTGGATATTCTGCTATTATTCTTGGAGATGCGGTTATGTCTTCTGGAATATTTTCAGCGGTAGTATTCCATATACTACTTGCATTTTTCACAATTATTGTAGCATCAGCAGTTCCTGCTTGCAAAAGTACTGCTACAAACAAAGCTGCCAGAATAAATACTCGTATGTTCATCCTCACGGCTCTTGATAGACAAATACGGTGGCAATGCATGCGTAACCAGTGTAGCCGCTACCCTCATAATGGCCTATGCTCACCGTGTAGAATACATCTGGTTCAATCCAAATTTCATAGTAGCCATGTTTTATTTGCCAACCGTCATTATAAGCACCAAAACTATTGATAGTAGTCCATTCTTCCTCGGCTGATTTTTTGATTGATGTAGTTGAAGCACCACAGTCATACGAACAGTGCGACCATGACGCTTTGTAAACCTCGTACTCATCAGGTATCTTAAACTCGAACGTGTCGGTCCCGTGCACATCAATTCTATCAACGATTATCATCAACCTATTGGCATCCAGATAGCTAAAGTCATAGTAGTTTATATCGCTTTTGACCTGCTGATAAGGTATTTCGATGCCCGTGCACATCTTTGATATTGCATCTTCGAGCTTTGTGGTCGTTATTTCACCACCATCATATCCTATCCACTGCATTATCTTACTTGCTGGCTCTTCTTTTAAATAATATGCCACAATCCAGCCGTCTGAGCTGACATAAACATGCACATCTTCGTCTTCAGGAAGTCCCGTAAGTTCAACAGACCCAATGATATAGTCACTGCAATTGTACTCTATATTTCTATAACAGGACTCCGCCTTGCTGAGGTCAATGCTTTGACTCGTATTTATGTATGCCGATACCCCTGCTTCGTCCTCGAGGAAAGCGGTCCCTTCTTGCGCGGCAACCGCACCGCCACCACCGCCGCTTCCTGCACTCGCAATCGAGAAGAAAGACGGTACTTCAAGCGAGATTACACTATTTCCGCCGTTTTCATCTATCCCTTTTCCCATATCTGTTGCGCTATACATCGCGACACTGCTTGCGACTATCACTAAGGCAATCAAGATTGCCAATATCTTCAAACCAAATTTGTTTTGCATTTTTTATCTTCCCCCTCTTTAATAGTATCCTTTTATAGTTTTGAACTAAGCCTTTATAAATTTTTCGGTTGCACTGCAACAGATTTTTGCAAACGCAAACCGCAACTTTTATATCTACTTTGCTTACTACATTTGCAACAAGGGTAACAAGTTCATATTCAACAACGAGAAACTAAAAAATGAAGATATGCGTAATCTCAGATACACATGCAAATGATTTGGGAGACTTGCCCGACCGAATATCAGAAGCTTTAAGCAGAGTAGATTTGATAATTCATGCGGGCGATTACACTAGTAAAAATTTGCTTGACCAACTGCGGAACTTTGGTGATTTCAAAGGCGTTCACGGCAACATGGACTCAAAAGAGCTAAAAGAGGAACTACCTGCTGAAGAGATTCTTGAAATAGAGGGATTCCGAATTGGGATCACTCATCCTTCGGAAGGCGGCAGTCCAATCGGGTTGGAAACCCGCGTAGCAACAAAACTCGGAGCAGATTTAGACCTGATTATTTATGGGCACACGCACAAGCCAGTGAATAAAAAAATAGGAGGTGTGATTTACTTTAATCCTGGTAGTGCAGCCGGTGTGTTCCCTGCAAGATACTGCACTTACGGTGTTTTACGGATAGAAGATAAGATAAAAGGGGAAATAATAAAAGTTTAAAGAGGATAAACAAGACCCATGAATTCCACCGAGAATGTAAATGTGCTGACAAACGAATTGGTAGAATTGATGAAGGGCAGCGTTAAGGAAAATATCGCGGGAGCCGTTCTGTTATCAGGAGGATTAGACTCCTCCGTAATTGCCTGTTTAGCAAGTAAATACTCCGAATCTAAACCTACTGCTATCGTAGTTGCATTAGAGAAGGGCACGGATCTCCATTACTCGAGGTTAGTAGCTGACACGTTTGGGCTGGAACTCAAAGTAAAGATATTTGATATTGAAGCTGCGATAAAATCAATCCCCGATGTGGTAAAGGCTCTTGATACCTATAATCCCATGCTGATCAGATTTGGAGTAGCCATGTATGCTGCTCTGTCATACGCCAAGGAGCTGGATTTTTCAGCAGTTATGACCGGCGACGGCGGTGATGAACTCTTCTTTGGGTATCGCCACCTATTCACACGTGAGCAAAAGGAAATTGAACGGAGGATGGGTGATAAGATCAGAAGAATTAAAGAGAAAGAGCCGCTTGTATCAGAAACATTGGGTAGTCTTCTCAGGATAGATGTTAAACAACCCTTTCTGTATACGAGTATTATTGATTTTGCATCAAAAATACCTTTTGCGCTTAAGGTTCGTAAAACAAATGGCGAAGGCAAAGGCGAAATAATAGGGAAGTGGATTCTGCGTAAAGCGTTTGAGAATCTTCTACCAACTGAGATTATATGGAGAAGGAAAGAAGAGACTGATATATCACGTGGAACAGACAAATTATCCCGGATTGTTTCTTCAAGAATGTCGGATGATGAATTTGAGCAAATATCAAAATCAAAAGAGGCAAGAATAACCAGCCGTGAGGAGGCTTATTATTATAAGATGATGCGATAAACACCCATTTAAACTTCTTTTATTATAAATCATATTCTCATAAGAAGTAAAATGCAAGCTAAGAAGATAGATGCTTTGGTGTTCGAACTTTATGGGTTGAGGTGAAAAAGATGGGAACGGAAGCTTTACTAAAAGGGATATATCATGAAGTTGTGGAAATACGGGAGAGACTTGAAACTTTGGAGGAGATATTGGTACCAAGCGAAGACATCTCTAAAGAAGAGCTTGAGGAAATAGAAAAGCTTAAGGAGGAATCGTTGAGTGGGGAGCATGTGGAATGGGAACGGCTGAAGAGGGAGTTGAACTTGGATGTATGAGGTGCTAATCCATAAGAAAGTGAGCAAAGAATTGAAGCGGGTCCCGGAGACGTATTTGAGGAATTTCTCCGCATTGGTTAATGTGCTGAAAACAAACCCAGTTCCATGGAGAAACTTTGACATCAAGAAAATAAAGGGGGGCAAAGGGCATTTATAGAGTGAGAATAGGGATTACAGGGTTGTCTACTTCGTTGATAAGGAAAATCAAACAATACATGTATTGATGTTTGAAAGGAGGAAAAAGGTTTATTGAGTTCTTGCATTTCAATTCCTTCGCAACTTTTAACTTTAAAAATGCAGAGGAGGGGAGAAGAAAGGAGGAGACTGATATATCTCGCGGGACGGACAAATTATCACAGATTGTTTCTTCAAGAATGTCGGATGCGGAATTCGAACAAATATCAAAATCAACGGAGGCAAGAATAACCAGCCGTGAGGAGGCTTATTATTATACGATGATGCGATAGTTCTGCAATTACCTCTTTTTCCAAACTGGACAAAAAAAGAAGGGTTTAATTTAATATTTGGATTTGCTCAAAATCATTTATCTTTGCCTTTTGCGAAAAACCAAAAACCTTTCTACTTTTAGGACGTGTAGCGAATTAATAGGTTCAGTTCTGAGGTAGTGGATAACCTTTATTCAGGTTGGTTTTTCACCAACTGGATGGATATTCTGTATGAACTTTGCTCGGCACACAATTTGTCACAGTAGAAGTCACAGCTTTGTCGCAGTAAACTGTCACAGTAACTCATAATATTTCGTTGGATCCGTCTTAGGCTCATTTTTTAAATGAAAGAAGTTGGAAATCCACTTTATATGTTTTTATCTTCACATATTCTAAATTCTTAGCAGCATAATTTAAAGCCTTATCTACATCTCTTGCGATTATTATTCCTCTTACATTCTGACCTTTTTCAGCTATATTCTCTTTGACCCAATTAATGTATCTTAGAAGCTGCCCCACTGTTGAATCGCTTGTTTTCCCTCGCTTTAATTCTATCACGACTAAATCATTTTTATCTTTATCTATAGCTAAAAAGTCTATACTCCAAGTTCCGGCAGGAAATTGTCTGCCGTCTTGTTCATCTGTTTTATAAAGTTCTATCCCGGAACCCCAATTGATATTTGACCAATTTTGATAAATGAATTCCTCTAAATGTGTTTCTAAGGCAAACTCCGTTTGACTCTCTATATCTTTGGATGTAACCATCTGCTCGACTAAAGTTGTTTCTCTTTCACCTATAATCGTTTTAAAATCTTCTTCTGTTATTTGTCTAACCCCACCTTGAAAATAAGAAAACCAGAACTCTTTATTCTCGATGAATTTTAGTTTTGGAACTAAATCCTCCACGTATTTTGGATTATGCCAAATGTCAATTTCCTCTAACAAAACTCCGTAAACCGTTGTATAGAATTGCTTTCCATGCCCATAATCTTTCTTCTGAGAATCATTTAACTTAAAACAAGAAGAAGCTAAAGTAGCAGTACCAGCAAAAATCTTTTTAGGTACTCCAATATAATAGATTATTCTATCCCCCTTGGTAAGATTCTTGCGGTTCGGTGTCTTTTCACCAATTCCCCAAAAACTATCTTTCATTCTTCGGTTAAATATTTCTTCGGCTGTAAAAGTTTCACCACCAATTTTATGCCCTGTAACGGTAAATATCCAATAACTCATTTTTTATTCCCCCATAGCCCATTTTGGGGATTATCTTAAATCACATACTTTTTTCCCAATATAAAAACTATCGTAACTACTCACCCACTACGAATTTATTGCAGATAAGACTTTATATTATCCATCCCAATAGTTGTAAATAAAACCTTTCAATTGATGGAGGAACAATGCGATGAATATACCTACCCGTGATGAAATTCGTGCAGCCTACCG
>JAPWVK010000095.1 GCA_029241965.1 Candidatus Methanophagales archaeon | reverse complement strand
TTATGACACCTACGCATATATAAACTTCACCGTTGAAAAATATCGCAAATAATGAGTCTAATAGCACCAATATTGTATAAGAATGGATTTTTAGCGCGCATTCGATGATGTGTAGGTGGCACATCTAATTCTGTTCAGGTCTAAACTATTCTACGCGATATATATCGTCTTTACACACGAGTGCAAAATGCATGATTTTGGTCATTTTAATTTGTTTAGGCTTTCTGCTCGCAGCGTATTGAAAACTACCATAATTCTAACCTACATCTCCTTATATGTTCAACTGGGATCGCATAGCCATCTCCTTATCTACCCGTAAGTATCCGGGGTGACAGACAGCGTAAAACAAACCGTGCTGCCTTTACCTTTCTCCGATTCTATCCAGATGCGACCTCCGTGCACCTCGATTATTCGCTTCACGATTGCAAGCCCCGCGCCCGTGCCTTTATTATGACCATCCACCTTGTAGAACAGCTCGAACACCTTCTCGTACTGGCTCGGGGCAATTCCTATACCATTGTCCTGCACGAAAAATACAGTCGCGTCACCATCCACGCGATAACCAATATCTATTTTTGGCTGTGACTGTTCACCCATGTAATTTATGCTGTTTGTTATGAGATTCACAAGCACCTCCACTATTCTCAGCCGGTCCACATGAACCACCGGGAAGTCCTCAGCTACGGTAACTTCCACCCCGCTTGATCTTATTTGCTCTGTTGTTTGCTCCATTGCTTCCTGGACAAGTACGTCAAAAGGTACATCTTCTGGTGGATTCACAACACGACCGATACGAGAAAGTCGTAGCGTTTCTGTCAAGAGCTGGTCCATCTTTGTAGTTGCCTTTTTTATATAATTCAAATCAGTTTCCACTTTCTCTTTTTCATTCTGCTCTAAATCTGTTTGTAGTATGTCCGCAAAACCCTGTATGGTAACAAGAGGTGACCTTAAGTCGTGAGAGACCGTATAGGCGAACCGCTCCAGCTCGCTGTTCTTTGCTTCTATCTCTTTCAGGAGACGCTCTCGTTCCTCATCCTCACGCTTGTGCTCGGTGATGTCACGACTTATTGTCAGAACATGAGATACTTCTCCCGATTCGTCCGTTAATGGCGCTTTTTTAACAGATATATAATGGCAATTACCTTTATTGTCAGTATATGTTCGTTCTGCTATGTCTAATCCTTTTCCTGTTTGAAATACTGCCTTATCTTTTTCCCTGAGGACTGTTTTCCCAATCATTTCGTCCTTAGTAATCCCTGTTATGTTACAATATGCCTGATTGACCAAAACGATGCGTTGCTCCGAATCCTTAAGGGTAATTGTATCAGGGATGTTCTCGATGACGGTCTCAAGGAACTTATGGGATTCATCCAGTTTCTTCTCCATCCCTTTACGCTCGGTGATGTCCCTAAAAATCGTTAATTTTGATATTGTGCCGTCAACATTCCTCAGAGGCGTCTCAATGAGATCGTAAGTCTTGTTCATCTTGTGGGAGTACCGTTCCCACCGCACGGTCTTCCCTGTCATTACCTCTGCAGTTTTACACTTCGGACAGGGTTCTTCTCTATTATGAAACGCTTTATAGCAAATATCACCGACCTGGTCGCCAACTTCATCAATCAAAACCCTGTTCATAAACTCTATTTCATAGTCCTTTGATACTATGTATATGCCGTCAACCATGCTTTCAAATATCAAATTCAGGTTGTCCCGCTCTTCTCTTATCCTCTCTTCTAACTCTACTATTTTTGTTATATCCCGGCTCACACGGATGGTGCCAATCGGCACACCATCTTTATCCTTTAACAACGCTGCGGACATACTGACGTGAACATGCTGTCCATCCTTCCTCAGCGTGATTGCTCGATAGTTTTTTATTTCCCTTTCTTTACGTACCAATTCCATTATCCTATCCGCTTCTTCTGGGTCTGCGAAAAATTTACTGTTTGATTTTCCTATCACCTCATCCGCACGATAACCCATGATACCCTCTGCACTCCTATTCCAGTCTCGCACAATCCCATTCATGTCCACAACCGTAATTGTGTCCGCAGAACCCTCAATAATATTACTCAAATAATCTTTTGTTTCTATCAGTTCCTTCTCCGTACGCTTCAGCGCAGAAATGTCCTTAGAAACTACTGTTACAGCTATTACACTGCCGTCTGACTCTTTGACAGGACTTAACGTTCGGAGGACATATCTGTTGTCTCTTCGACTTCTATGCTCATGCTGAGTTGACATTCCGGTTTCAAATACCTGATTGACTTTCTCTGCAAACTCTTCCTCTTCTTCTGGTAGATGTAACTCGCCGTATGTTTTACCTATAACTTGATCTGCTGCCAATCCAAGCCGGGATAGATCTTTATCGTTTATGAACAGATACCTACAATCTTTATCTACCAGATACACTGAATCTTCGGTTGACTCCACTAAAGAACGATACTCCTCCTCACTTTCACGCAGTTCCTTTGTCCGCCTTGTCACCTCCTGCTCTAGAATGTTCTTCTTGCGGCGTTCAGAAATGATAAAAAGACTGCCTCCTCCAATCAGCAGTAAGATGATATAACCAAGTATAAGTAACTCACGGGGGTGCGAAGCAGCAATAATCAACTCCACCTCTTCAACAGGAGCACACACGGCTACTGACCATATATGGTCGCCAACAGGGACTGGGGCGTAGGCGATAAACTTCTCGAGCCGTTCTACCCTACCCCGATGCCAGCCAGAGACATAGCGGTCTAATCCTTCATCACCTGCCATCATCCGCCGCTGGATTTCGTTTATTTCCTCGTATGAAAGTTCGGGGTTCTTCTCCGTACGCACAGTAAAGGCATCCTGACCTATGAAATCCGCTTCATGATGTGCTAAAAAGATGCCTTCTTCGTTCAGCAGCCATGCGTAGCCGGTCTCGCCTGATACAACAGGAGCGATAAACATCTCGCTCAGTATTTGCGGATCAATAGAAGCGATAATGACGCCATTGAATTCTCTGTATCCGTTTTCGTCCTCTATGTAAACTTGTCTCACCACCCGGATACGCATTTCACCAATCTCGTTGACTATCAATCCTGATACGACAACGTCCCCGGTATCCTTAGCCTTTTGGAAGTATGCTTCACCACCGTAGTCCCGTCCTACCAGCTCCATCCGCCAGCTCTCATTGGGATAGATAAAACGGAGAGTGCCATTTTTATCCAGCCGTCGTAACGATGTTTCTGATGGAAACCCGAGATAGATAGCTTTCAGCTCTTCTTGAATACCTGGTTCCAGCGTCTGCACCGCCGGGAGCTCTGACAGCCCGAGCAGGTCATCTTCGACATTAATGATAAAATTTTCAATGCCAGTAGCAGTCGAACGAGCTAATTCCAACTGTTGCTGGTTGAACTGGTCGGTAGCCCGCTCCTTCGTATCACTGTATGCCTGGTTGCTGAGAAATACTGCAACTATGATAGCGATGGCTATAACAATTATAATAATAACTTGCGTCCTTATCGCAGATCGTTCTCCTTTCTCGTCTGACGGTTTTTTCAATCTCATCTCTCGTTCGGGAATAACACTTTCCCTATATTATATTTTTATTTTTATTATATTTTAACAGTGTGGTGATATCAAATTATATATTGCAAGTTACCAACTTTTTGATAGGATTTCCGCGACAAAAATGCTAATGAATTGTAATAAAAATAGCAAATGTACCCTTTAACCGGAGATTGATTTGTCGGATTGGTGATAGATGCGACATTGTTATTTGAGTAGTTTGTGGTAAGGGTCATGATCCATCACTCATCTTTTCTCATACCTTCATCGGGCTCCTTCGATCTCCACAATTTTACGCCTGCTTTTGCTTCCCGAAATGATTCTCACATTGGCGTTGAAATATCTTGACAGTAACCCGACAACAGTTTTATTTGCCTTGCCCTTTATTGGCGGGTCTTTTACTCTTACTGTCAATGGTTCCGCTTCAATTATCTCATTTTTATTTGAATTTGGAATTACTTTTATCTCAATTCGTTTCATCTTTTTATAGCCATAGACCTTCTAACTATAAGTAAATTAACGCTAAGGTAACAAGACGAGAGGACACGCGAAAAATGGATTCAAAAGTGAGAGCGCACGTGTTTATCGAGGGAAGAGTACAGGGCGTACTATTTCGATATACCACAAAAGACGAAGCGAATTTGAGGGGTGTAAAGGGCTGGGCACGGAACCTAAGTGATGGGCGAGTAGAGGCGGTGTTTGAAGGAGTAAAGAACAAAGTGGAAGAGGTAGTAGATTTTTGTCGCTATGGCCCTCCAGAGGCGAAGGTATCATCTGTAAATGTTACCTGGGAAGATTATACCGGTGAGTTTAAAGATTTTTTCATTCGTTATCGGTAAAAACCCCGTTCTTGCAAGAAGAAAGCATTATCAAAGAAATAGGTTACACCAAGTGTACCGGCTACTGAGTGATTCTTATAGCGAATTTCTTTTTGCGATAGGTTAGAAAAAAGAATGCGGAAAAGAGAGATAATAAAGTTGGGTGGCAGTCTGATAGAAATAGGCAGGGACATTATACAGGTTCTTAGAGTGTATGCAGAGAAGAAGGATATAACCATTTTATTAATCCCGGGCGGTGGACCGTTCGCAGAAGTGGTAAGAACACTTTCGGAGGATGGGTCTCTAACAGAAGAAGCAGCGCATTGGATGGCGGTCTTTGCAATGCACCAGTACGGGCTTTTTTTGGCAAACGATGAGCTGCCTGTGGTCGAAAGCTTGGACGGGATAGAGGGACATCTCTGCATAATACAGCCCTATCAAATTCTAAAAGCTGATGATTGCTTACCGCATACGTGGGATGTTACATCAGACACGATAGCAGCTTTTGTTGCAAATAAACTGGGTGAGGACACTTTCATAAAATTAACGGACGTAGACGGATTATTAGATGAAGGAGGCCGTTTGATCGAGGAGATGCGTGTGGAAGAGATGATTGAGAAAGGGAATAGGGGATGCGTGGACGCAGCACTGCCGGATTTTTTAATGCAGCATAATATGAGTTGCATTATTATAAACGGTAATTTCCCGGATCGTATAATAGATGCAATCGAAGGCAAAGAAACTCTCTGCACGAAACTTTTTTAGTCTTGGGCGTTCCGCAGTAAGCGTTTTGTATTTGATTAGCTAACCACAGATTACACAGATTTTCACGAGAAGATAATACTCAGGATCCGGCTTAAGTACACTATTGGTTTTTTATTCCATGTTAACCCCAAAATCTTATGCTAATCTCGTGAAATCTCGTGGTTTTACCCATGCTATACAAATACAACAAATCGAAGAAGTATTAAGAGAAGCAGACGAAATTTAGGAGGGTTTAGGTGCTTTACCGAAGAAGGACGGAAAGGGGTAAAAAATCTGATACTATTAAGCTAAAGCACTTTTGCTTTTGGTGGAAGTCCGCGATTTAGCTATCCCAAAAAGGTTTTGGGTATGTATAAATACAGAGGCAACGACAGATAGCACTGAATGATTTGCTTGTAGTGCCAGAGACGTACTAACAGGAGGTGTTATTATAAAGGTAGTTTATACTATATTTATAGGCTATGGACTCAGTTGAGGGGAAGATCATCGTATATTATGGAAAAGGCGAGGGAAAGACAACCGCTTCTATCGGTCATGCTATAAGGATGTTGGGTCATAACAAAAGAGTAGTGATATTGCAATTTATGAAAGGAAGACAAACTACAGGCGAATACCAGTTTCTAAAGAGCATTGATAACCTCCAGATGCATCTTTGCGGCGCTCCCGGGTTTTTAAATTCAAATGACGCAGAATCTCTGAAGGCGCATCGTAAAAAGACAGAAGAGGGATTAGAACTCGCTTATAGCGTGCTAGCGGGAAAACAGGCAGACCTTTTGATTTTGGATGAGATATTATATGCGGTAAAATTTGGGCTTTTAGCAGAAGACGATGTTTTAGAGTTGCTAAAGAAAAGAGGGCACACAGACATCATTCTTAGCGGAAGAGAGCCAGGTGCCAGAATGATAGAAGCTGCAGATATAGCAACTCACTTAGAGAAGGTCAAGCATTATTGGGATAAAACCAGTAGCACAACCTCAGGAATAGAGTATTAAGCACTGAGAACATGAAAGTAGTAATAGGCGGCACGTTTGAGCCGTTGCACGACGGGCATAAGAAACTATTGAAGAAGGCATTCGAGCTGAGCGAGGGTGATGAAATAGGCATAGGCGTGACGTCAGATAAAATGGCACGAGCCAGTAGAAGTAGAGAGGTTCTTCCGTACAATGTTAGGGCAGCGAACATCTCTCAATACATGTATAACGAATATGGCGTGAATGTGAGAATAGAGGAATTACATGATAGGTATGGCATCACATTAGACAAGGAGGATATTGATTATATAGTCATATCGCCGGAGACGTATGAGGTGACTTTGCAGATAAACGAGCTCAGGAAAGCGCGAGGAAAGAATCCTATAACGATAGTAAAAGTAGCGCATGCAAAAGCTGATAACGGGGCGACGATCTCATCCACGAGGATAAGAGCGGGTGAGATAGATGAACATGGAGCTTTGTTGTAAACGCAGTTTCGTCATGAGGACCGAAACCGCAAAAAAGATAATACTCCAAAAAAGTGTTTTTAGCATAAGATTCTTTTCTAAATTGTTAATTGAAAGATGAAAAAGGATTGGAGAGAAGTGCGAGAATACTATTTCATCACATTTATTAGATATAGATTGTAATATAGGAAAACGGAAAGATGAAACGAGGATATAATATCGCGGTAATCCGTGGCGATGGCATAGGCTCAGAGATAATAAGTGAAGGAATGAAAGTGCTTGAAGCGGCTTCTGAACGTGAGGGCTTTGAATTCGACTGGATTGAATATCCGCATGGTGCAGAGCATTATTTGGAGACAGGCGAGTTAATAAGTGAAGAGACGCTAAAAGAGTTGAAGCGATGTGATGCGATATATTTTGGTAGCATAGGCGATCCGAGAATAGAGCCCGGCGTTTTAGAGCAGGGTATTTTGCTCGCTATGCGGTTCTATTTCGACCAGTACGTAAACCTGCGGCCGGTGAAGCTTCTTGAGGGTGTCCCGACGCCGCTGGCTGGTAAGGGTCCCAAAGATATAGATTTCAGTGTCGTGCGGGAGAACACGGAGGATTTCTATGTCGGCATTGGCGGCAGGGTGAAAGGAAAAGAAAAAACGAGGGATGAGTTAGAAATCGTAAGGAACCTTTATAGTATTAAGTTCGGACTGGACATCGAGACAGATGCGGATGAACTCGCATATCAAATTGGTGTCGTAACGCGAGAAGGCTGCGAGCGAGTTATGAAGTTTGCATTTGAGCTTGCGATAGAGAAGGGTAAAAAGAAGGTGACGAGTGTGGATAAAGCGAATGTGTTAACACACGGCTATGGATTCTGGCGGGAAGTATTTACCGAAATAGCAAGCGAATACCCGGACATAGAGACCGAGTTTAATTTCGTGGATGCGATATGCATGTGGTTTGTTAAGAATCCTGAATGGTATCAAGTCGTCGTAGCCCCAAATATGTTTGGGGATATTATTACAGACCTTGGTGCGATGATTCAGGGCGGTTTGGGCCTTGCACCCGGTGGGAACATAAATCCGGATGGCGTTTCCATGTTCGAGCCTATTCATGGTTCTGCACCGAAATACAAAGACAAAGGCGTTTCCAATCCGATAGCCACGATTTGGGCGGGTGCTATGCTTCTAGATGATGTGGGAGAAAAAGGGGCATCAGAAAAAGTGTTAGATGCGATTGAAGCTGTCTTAAGAGAAGGTACGGTGAGAACATACGACCTCGGTGGTAACTCGAAGACGAGCGAAGTTGGTGATGCGGTTGTTAGAGAAATAAGGGGGCTCTATTGATGAGTTGGACAATTTAGGCTTATCAGAAACTTTAGCAATCGTATTTGCATAGTAGGGGCAAAAAACCACGAGATTTTACACGATTAACACAAGATTTTTGGGTTAACATGGGATAAAAGAGTCAATAACAATATTGTTTTCTCGTTTCCGCCACATTATGGGTATTTGCAACTCAATTCAATATACAACATCATCCAGCAAATTTTCCTCAAGAGCCTCCTTCACTTCCCGTGCTATTCTCCTTCCGGTACTCATGGGCACATCGTAAAGCAACTGCGAGTACGGCGAACCATTAATAAACAGATTAGTACCCGCAACAATCCTGGCAGAAATCTCAAACGCGATAAACTCGAGGTCTTCTGTGCATACCGTTTCTATACAGAAAGGCCCGGTCAAACCAGGACTGAACAGCTCTCGCGATGTTTCGATCACTTTCTGACCCATTTCCAGTACTCGCGGTAGGAGCGACTCCCGGATAACAACCGGTAGATTACCCGTAACAACAAACGAAGGTTCCGGAAGACTATCCTGAAGTATATGAGATAGCCGGGCGATACCGTCAATATTGGATTCATACCGGATGTCCATACTGAGGATTTCCACTTTATCATTTAACGGAGAATAGAAATAGTGCGGATAGAACCGCGTGCCTATTACGTACTCCTGTAGGGTAAACTTCTCCCTATCTATAAGCTCCAGCGCCTTGTACTTCTGTTCAAACTCTTCAGGATTACTTGCCAGGATATAACCCCGCCCGCCTTTAGCACCCGGAAATTTCACCATTACTAATCTATCTATATCTGCTGGATCCTTGAATTCCAGGGGCAGTCGCAGCCCGGCACGCAGCAACCATTCCCGCTCCTTATTGCGGTCGGATTCCCAGTCCAGAACTTTGCGATTACCGAACATAGGCACAACTAATTCGTTCTCTATCCGGGCAGGCGAGAGATACTCCACAAATGACCCATGCGGTATAAGTATAGCGTTTCGTTCTATCAATCGTTCCTGAAACGCCTTTTCCAGTACTTGTTTGTAATTCTCGACTATTACAAGTTCATCTGCCAGCCCGAATTGCCGATAAACATCTGCACTGCCTTTTTTACAGATCACCATATTCCTGAAGCCCTCATCTCTTGCTCCTTTAAGTATTTGTAGAGCGGTATGGCTCCCGATCGTAGCTATGGTGATCTTCTCGCGGTCATAACTGTCCAGAATGCTGCTGATTTCGCTTTGGTGTATCATTTCACGTAACTGTCTCTTCCAATCTGTCCTGTTGAATGGCTTTCCGGAGCTCCATTGCCACCCGCTTACCTACCGAAAGCGACTGGCCATAGTAGTAGCCAGAATATGGTGTGAACATAGTTCCGGGCGAGCCCTGCACACGCATAGAGATGTCAAATACAATCGCTTTTTCTGACGGAGGACCCGGTATGAACGCGGACTGTAACGCAAAAGGCCCAATAATCCCGGGTGGATACTCTTGCCTTGCGATACGCACAAATTTCTCACCAAGCTCAAATATCTGCTCTAATAGCGATTCCTTCACCGTGCATGCGATGTGCCCGGCTTCTATTGCTTTTACATCTATGTGCTTCAAGGCTTCTAACTGTTGTGATGCTGGAAGACGGAGAATACCGTCTAAATTCGTCTGTCGCCGTGTGTCTGTCCCCAAAAGTTCCAGCCGCTGGTCTAATATCGAATAGAAATAGTTGAAGTTGGACTGCGTGCCCATAACGAACTCTTCGATTACCGCTTTCTTCAGCCCTTCTTTTGTTATCTTGCCCGCCTGAATCATCTGCTCTGATTTCTTATAGAACTCATCCATGGAAGAAGCGAAGAAAAACGCACGTTCGTATGTACGCTGTGCTTCCGGTGCTTTTACCAGAACCAGCCGGTCTATTTCCTCTGGGCTATTATACACCCTGGGATACGGAATACCACCTTTTTGCATCAGATAATACTGGTTCCTATCGGCATCGCGCTCCTCTGCCCGGAGTATGCTTCGGGTGCCGAATAGCGGAAGCAGGAATTCATTCTCTATCCGGTCAAACCCCACGTACACCTCAAAGGACCGGTGCGGTATGAATATAACATTCTGTTCTCGCATCTCCCGCTGCACACTTTCCTGTGTTATATCCGTGAATTTGTCTAAGATTATTGTCTGGTCCACTATGCCGAGTGAGTCTTCCGTTCGATAATATCTGGCATAAGTTTGCTCCCTGCCCTTCTGGCACACTACCAAAGTTCTAAAGCCCATGTCTTTCGCACCCCTACATATATCCAATGCTGAATGCGAGCCCAAAACACCTATGGTCACCTTATTCAGGTCGTATTCACCTAAAACTGCTTTTATCTCTTCTTGTGAAATCATCTGGAACACCTGATAAATAATCATGTTTTTGTATAAAAAAGGATTTCTTAGAAAGAAAAGATAGACTCACAACTTTTTCCGTTTCAGTAAAAACATTGACTAAAAACGTTACTTTTTGTTTTTCTTTTAGCATAGTTCTTTTTTTTGTAAAAAGGGAAACTGTAAAGAACGCTTTACCAAAGAGACAAGGTTTTTGTATCCCATTTCATGACTATAAAACCTCTCTTATCTCGTCCAATACCTCTTTCACCGCTAGCACATCATCAAACCAAGTCCGGTGCGTCATTTCGTTACAACTGGCTTTGTAGAGCATTGAGATCGCATCTCTGAGTGCGGGCGGTAACGCTGGCGGTTTAATCGCTACCAATTCTTTCCACCCGACTTTATCCTCCTTTTTTGCCGCTTCAACCACTTCATACCAGTTTGTATTCCTGTAAAATATCCTTGCTATCTCTTTACTCACTGGCATCCCCTCAAACGTGAAACGACACTCATCCAAAGTACCTAATGTATCTACCAGTACCAGGTTTCGTGCTTCATCAAATCCGAATTCGACCTTGCCATCTTCGTTTGTAAGTCCTGCCCTGCTTGCCTCTCTGGTGATAAGTTCATTTATGTGCAGAGTTACTTGCTTGATTTCTTCGAGTTCTGATTCGCTCAGACCTGCAAGTTCCTTTGCCTCGTCCCAACTAATGTACATATCGCTCGCTTCCAGCTTTGTCGAGACATCCAGCAACGGTCGTTCTAAAACCTGCCCAGGATATGGCTTTTTCTCTAAACCAATTTCATCTAAGCTCAAACTTCCTTCTTTTAATCGCCTGAACACACTCGAACCTTCCGGCAGCGAGTTGCGATAGATTATCTCAAGTGGAATAAGCATATTCCCCTTCTCCTTTTTGTAAGCGGAATAGTCATAAGTATCACCTGCGAGGCGTGGCTTTAAAACCCGTAATAGGTTTAGTTCCATGCGCGATTGCGGTGAATTCAACTCTGACAAACTCTTTACTTCGTCTCCTTCTACCAATCCCCGGTAATGGGTCTTTATCCCTGTCTCTTCTATTTTCTCGAAGAAATATGCGGTGGTTATGCAGATAGCGGCACCTTTATCAGGGATATGGTCTGGCATCTCGCCCCAATCAAATACCGAATATCTATCAGAAAAGACGAATTGAGCCATTCCTGGTTTCTTTTTAGTTGGCTTTTCAATAACTATCAAGTCTTTTACACTGCCCATGTTACGTACAAATCCTATTGTGGATAATATCTATCTGCATTTATTTAAATGATTTTTGATGATATGCTGTAAAAAGTTGCACTTGAAGTGTGCAATTAGGACGGACGAAATGTGCCGCATACACCAAGAACTCTTTTTCTTATTTTAGTCTCTCTCCACGGCACGCTTGTTCTCAGTAGTCTCAAAATGCTCAAAAATATGTAGGTTTTTCAACAAAAATCGGGAAATGGTTAGATGTTTCTCTTTCTGCTGATAACACGAGCTAAACCCTCTATCAAGTCCAGTGCCTCGGGGAGTATCATGAACACGGCATATGCAATAACAATCAAAATAACCATAGAACCCGTGCGCGCTAATACGTTGTGTGCGATGTCGAAGCTTTGCGCTGGTGGGAGCCTGACATCCAATAACCATTGCCAGCGTGGAGAAGCAAACCACTGCTCGAAATAGGCGGTTATGACAAACACATTTCTGAGTATATTCGAGACATATATAACAGGCACAGATACGAGAAAGGCTTTTAGCTTTCTTCTCATAGGTGCGTTCACACCACAAATAAGACCGGTAAAAAGCACTATACTTTCTATCGCCGTGCATGCTAAGATTATTTCCACATCGTAAGAAGTAAAAGTGGAGTAGATGTAGGAAGGAGGTGAATCCATGTAAACACTGCCGGGATTAAAGAGGTTCAGCATTGTAGCTGTGATTGTAGCAGTGATGTGGATGAGGGAATCACCGAGGAAGGAAATTTCAGCGAATGGAAAGTACAGGGCTGCGGTTATAAGTGCTATTTTTGTCAACGAGAAAAACAAATCCTCTTTTTCGCTTCTCGTTACCAGAAGAAAAGCTATAAAGAGCGAGAAGGCAAGAAATAGAAGATCGTAGATAGTATAGAGGTAATCACCCTGTACGAAACACTCGTAAGTTTCGAAACAGCAGTAGCCTGCGAATACAATCCAGCCTGAAGCAGCCACTTCTCTTTTACGGAATAACAGCGCCAGAATGAACAGACCTATTGCAATAAACGGGAGTATGGATTTTATCATCATTTCTATCTAAGAAAGAAAGTTGATTCAAATAAATACATTCCAACATGATAATTCAAAATAGCTAATGTGTGATTGATAGAAAACGAAACACCCGAAAATTGGAAGACTCACCCGCAGTTGTCACGTTAAACTATCGGTATTGATCGTAGGAGTTGTAGCGGTTGACGGGGATTAGAAAGAGGATAGTGAAGATCGAAAAGACGGAAACACATATCAGGTGTATGGGTTGTATAAAGTAGCCATGCCAGTTATTGCGAGTTCTCCACTATTTCTATTTCCTCATCCGTCAGCCCATACAAATCATAAACCAGCCTGTCAATCTGTGCATTAACAATCTCCTTTGCATTAAAAACTCAGCATAATTATCAATATCCATTGAAAAGGTGGTGTCGGACATGCAATTCATCTCCAAATTGTTTTCAATGGACTGAAAATTGTCTAGGCCACCATATTTTAGCCCAGCACCATTGCACTGTTCTTTTAATTCATCAAAATAGCTATTTATATTCTGATAGCCTTGTAATACATAGGAGCAAAAAATGGAGAGCTTGTTTACTGTCGTCTTTCAAAAGACGGATAAATGGTGGATAGCCTTTGTTGAGGAGTTACCTGGTGCAAATGCGCAAGGAGAAACAATTGATGAAGCACGTGAAAATCTCAAGGAGGCTGTTGAACTAATACTAGAAGCAAACCTTACGTGAGCTGAGTGAACGTGAATTTGCGGGTAAGGACGTTATTCGTGAGGAGTTAAAGATTGCTGTGTCATGAAGCGACGGCAGCTCCTAAAGCATCTCGAAACTCACGGCTGTGTGTTTTTACCTTCGCATAAATAGATGGTCTTTTCACCTACCTTCATTTGAGACTCCAAAGACATCTGCTCTGAGTCTGGTTCTTCCTCGCTTCAGTGTTAGTTCAGTTCCACGTATTCGGCCGGGCAATTCTTTTGCGTCTTCAAGAATTCAGTTAACCAATCGAGATATTCATCCCAGTTATCCCTCTTTGTTAAATAGGCGTCTCGTTTTAACCCAATGGTTTTATTACCTAAATCCGCTTCCATACAGTCACGCCTCCATGAAATAATCAGAATCCATTTTTTTGATTGCGTATGATGCAATAGTTGATACTCCAACATCATGTTCGATCATCAATTTAGCCAATTGTTCACCATCAATAAGGATAATCTTATTCTCGATCATGGAAACATATTCCATTGAACTTTTTGAGAATTTTGAGGTAGTTATAAAAATACCCTTTCTTGCTCTCTTGCCCTGTAAAGCACCTGCGAACTTATGTATTTCCGGGCGGCTAACGGGATTCTCCCATTTCTTCGCCTGTATATATACAATGTCTAATCCAAGTTTGTCTTCTTTTATTATCCCATCAATACCTTCATCATGGCTCTTTCCTATTGCTTTACCGGCATCTTGTCTTGATCCGCCATAACCCATTTTGACCAAAAGTTCTACTACTAGTTTTTCAAAGAAACTTGGAGAACACGCTTTAATACGATCAAGCAACTCAGAAGCGAGATCAGCTTGCAATTTTTGATGCCCAATTCCTATGAGTTCTTCGGGTGTAGTATCTTCATATTTCTGTATTTTTTCTTCATCCAATTCGCTTTCACCTGATTTTGAGGCCCCTCTAAAATCAATAAATTCCTGATATTGTTCGAGATAGTTGACGTTAATCTCTTTTGGCGGTTTTTCTAAGACTTTTAGACCTCTATCTGTGATAATGAAATGACCTCTTCTGGTTGATTCTAATAACCCTGCTTTTTTTAGATACGTGTTCGCCCACGCAACTCTATTATTGAAAATTGCTTGCAGGCCGCTTGGTAAATGTTCTTTTCTTTCTTCTTCTGTTAAATTGAATTCATCGGCGAGTCCTTCTATCGCATCTCTTATATGATGTTCTTTCTTATCCTCTGCATATTTTAAGAGCGGCAGCATAATGCTTTGATAATCGGGTATCATCTTATCACACCTGTTGTTTTATATGCATTATCCGCATATATAATAGTTTGCGTCAACTTTTGACGCTAAGGGCGATTTTGGTGAGGTTTTTCACATTAATTTGATACTCCGAACACATCTGCTTTGAGGCGGGTTTTTCCTCGCTTCAGTGTTAGTTCAGTTCCAACGTATTCGGCAATGCAATTTTTGGGGATCTTCAAGAATTCTTGCACTGCGGGCTACAAGTCCTTTTCGTGCATAATAAGCTCCTTCTTCGGGCACTTAAAGCAGGGGCCTGATTTATATAAAGCCGGCAACCTTAAGAGAATTTTGATTAACTCCTTTTTAAAGAATCCACTAAGACTTATTGCTCATATTTTCGATTTTTGGTATCTTTTTCGGGTTTTAACTCCACTTAACAGTTCATTTTCTCATTTTTCTCGTTTTTTGTCGATAGCTACCGCTATCCTATACGGCTCCCTGCTTTTTGAGCGTACATAATTGATATAGGTCAAAGCCAAAAGCAGTAAATATCATTTTGACGTTCA
>JAPWVK010000094.1 GCA_029241965.1 Candidatus Methanophagales archaeon | reverse complement strand
TATGACACCTACACATATATAAACTTCACCGTTGAAAAATATCGCAAATAATGAGTCTAATAGCACCAATATTGTATAAGAATGGATTTTTAGCGCGCATTCGATGATGTGTAGGTGGCACATCTAATTCTGTTCAGGTTACGAAAGTCGTATCCTTGACCCACAGCAACAAGACATACTCCGATGTGAATTTACATTCAACGAAGATGACCCGTTTTTTGTGCGTGGGACAAAGTATCTGGAAGAAGATGGACAACGCAAGGATGAACATGTTGTGCCTGGATTTATCCAACGCATGGGTAAGCACTTCCATGATCTTATCACCGATGGAAAGGATGATTTAAAAATATCTACACGATGGAGATGAGTTTCTCGCATTATCCGGTAAGGCATATCTTACTCGAAAGCCCATTGGGTTAGGTGAACTTGCAGCGATCAAAAGCCCACAGCCTTTACGTCTTTTAGTGGTAGTATCCAACCCAAAGAGACTACAGGAATTAAATAGTGAAAAGGAGATGGGAGTAATTCAGGAGCTAAAACAGGATATGCTTACCTTTGCACAACATTTACCCTGGCCAAGGATGCGATCCAAATGTCAAACGAGAGAGGTTAATGGAGCGATGGGTTACTTAACCGAACATGCATGAAACCTTTATTAATGCCAAATGAATAGTGCATAGAAGGAAATGAAAAATGAATAGGACACTTGGAACTGGATTTGTAGTGGTAGCGATTGTTACAGTTACGATATTTGGAGGCAGCATAGAAGAACTACCCTTACCCACGCCTACCATAATTTCAAGCCTTACACCGACTTCCGTGGTAACGCCTACACCTAGTTTCTCTCAATCCTTAGCTTCAGACGTCAAATTAAATCCTTGCTGGTTACCTTCGGCAATTTTACAAACTATGGGTGCGATGCTCGGTATATACGTAGTTATTTATATATTAGCCCTTCCGATGCTCTTAGATAAGAGGGAAAAATTAACTCTCCCAAGATTAATTGAAGGCGAGACAGAAGACGTCACAGAGAGCTTTAAAGCCATCCAGGCATTATGGTTAGCAAATATAGCTTTTTTGATTTTAATTATCACATCAAGTTTAACGATTATATTGGGTGTGTTATGGCTTGACTCTCTATCAGCAAAATTAATTATAACAGGTCCCATGCCCTATTTGGGATATGCTACACTATATTTATTTTTGATTTCAGTAACTTGTATTTGTATTTATTCCATCTTGATAATCCTTTTTTTGGTTTATCAAATGAATCCGATCAAAAACTGGCATTTTATAAGGTATGAAAAATAAGTTATAGGTAAAATCTTCAGAAGATAAATTTCGATTATGGAGGGGAAAAAATGTTGGGCCAGTTGCAGTCAGTTAACATGAAAATCGAATCGAAAAGCGAACCAAAATTCAAAGAATTTCTCAACGAACTTCATAAAAAGGGGGTTAAGATTAAGGTTATATTGCCACCAAACAAGGATAATCCTCAAAAAATCCTCAAAGAACTTCTGTCAAAAGGTCTTAAAATTCGTTACGCAACCGAGCAGCCGTCAATACCACGTATATACATAGTCGATAGGGAATTTATCTTCTTTGAAATTCATTCAAATAAAGGTAAGAGAGTCTTCGCATCATATACCGAATCTCCTAGCGAGAAGGATACAAAAGCAGCAGAAGAATATATTAATAAGCTTTGGGAGAGTGGAAAACCTATTGAGAACCTTCAAGATCTTGAGAATCCGTAGGACAGGGCGTAAGCTATTAGCACGTATATACTGTGTTATTATGGGGGTGCCTGATTTGCTAATCGTTTTACGATTAACAGCATCTTCAAAATTTGTTAGATAATTGGTTTGATGGTGGACTCGGAACAAGGCAGATGCAATGGTTTCATCTCTGCTTGAGATTCATCATCACCTGTTTGAAGCTAGAGAGTATGAAGAGGCTGGAGCGATTGTTACTCCAATGGTGCTGTTTTTGTACATGCAAGGACTTCGAGAAATGGCAAAAGAGCTACTCAAGAAAAGTATTGATTCGCTTGAAAGTGGTGACAAATATGTTGCTATGGAGAATTTAGCCAGCTTGCTTAATGCTAAAGGCAAATGGCAGGAGGCACTTGATACCCATCAGGAATGCCTTGAAATCTTCAGGAACATAGATGCTAAATCACAGATGGCAAGTGTAATCGGCCAGTAGGCATTGATTTATCAAGAGCGGGGTGAATACGAGCAGGCATTACGCCTTGCGCAAAAAGCACTTGCTTTGGAAGAAGAGATTGGTAATAAAGAAGGGGTTGCCATCCCCCACCACCGCATCGCACAATTGCTGTTTTTGATGAAAAAGTATGACGTGGCACTGAAACAGGGGAAAGAGGGACTGGAGATGGCACGGGAATTAGCAAATCCGCAGTTTGAATCAGCTTTCCTCCATCAACTTGGCTTGACCTTGAATAAGCTGAATCGTCCCAAAGAAGCCTTCACGCATTTCAGCAAAAGCCTTGCTATTTCTAAACAAATTGGCGATAAGGCAGGTCAGGCAGATTCATTGGGTGAGATTGGCAAGCTGCTGCTTGGTGCAGAACAATTCAAGGAGGCTTTGGACCGCTTTCAGCAGGCATTAAATATTCGTAGAGCGCTTGGTGACCCGGTCAAAGTGGCTATCTCGCTTGAGGCAATTGGTATCGTATTTGAGGACCAGGGGCATTATCAGGAGGCGCTGCAGTTGAAACGGGAGTACGGCAGTCCACAAGGTATTGCTATTACTGAGCGAAACATCGCTCGAGTAAAGGGGCAAATGTAAATTGGTGACTTATTAAAACCCTCCTTAACCTTGCTATAATCTTTTAGTATCCTCATCAGAACGTGTAATCAACCTCGGCACGAGTGTCGAATACCTACCCAGTTGTATCCCGTATTTTTCGTTATATTCAGTCATGTCCATCAGTTCGCCTGATCTGTGCCGCGCTCTCTTTATCCGCGTACCCTCTATCTCCCACCCGTGCTCCACTTCCAGCTTCTTCAACAACTCCATCCTCCGCATCACGTGCAATTCCTGTTCGGACCGCACATACAAATGCCAATCGTCTGAGTACTCACCGAAGAACTCTTTATGTGCTTCATTCTCCGCTTCTAAACTCGCCAATCGCGGGTCGCGTAACGCAAGAGGTCGGTGTAGCAATTTAGCACACATCGCAATCGCCTCCTCTTTCGTCTCTACCGGCACGAGCATATGCACGGGGCAGGGCTCAACCTCTTTCCGCTCACCTGTGACACCATCATACATCCACCACTTGCTCCTGTCCTGTTTATCACCCAGGAAAAATCGCTTGAACTCGAACCCCGACGGGCCAACCACAACCGGTATGCCCGACCTCACGAGCCCAGACGCCACGGAATACAGCGTCTCAGTCGCAGCACCCCAGATTATCACGACCACAGGCAGCCTTGCATAGAGGTAATCAGCAATCTGCGTCCAGTTAGCCTTTGGTGTGTACGCGCTACCAACAAGTGCGCCCCTATAAATCGCCGAAGGCACATGCGACATGGCAGTGCAGCCGCCGAAATTCACCAGCCCCTTTAACACACCCGCTGCGATGTACTGCTCAAATAAATATTTCTGCTCTTCCGTATCGAAATATTTAGCAACGTCCGCAGCGACACAACCAGAGACACACACGAGATAGTTCCGGTCCAGGAAATATCGCGTCATATCCACTACTTCACGTTCCGAACCAGGATGATTACCACAGCCTATAATATTAACCATTCCGGGACCGTTTCCACCGAGTATAACCCCGAAAGTCAGATCGCGCCATTCCAACTCGGACATGGGTCCCCTACCGGCACGCATAAGATACTTATCTTCCTTTATTCTGCCAAGCATGGCTGCCGCGCTTATGGTCAAGTCAAGTATGCGAATCCCTTCCGGACATACGCTTTCGCACTTACCACAGAACATACAATCTTCGTAAACGTCCGCAAGCGGTTCAAGATTAGTTTTTGCGGCTGCCATCGCATTGCTTATTGCCAATCTGCAGGGACACACCTCAAAACAGGTGTCACACGATTTACATCGCAATGCCTCCGTCTTTAGCTCGGCTTCCGAGAACAAATATGTATTTTTCCTTATTCCTCGCTTCTTTATCTCTTCCGCTAATTTGACTGCGAGTTCGCCCGCTTTCTCTGGATTGGCTATCCGTACACCCGGCAAGTTCTTCTCTATTATATCCAGCATCACGTTCTCCATAGAATCCTCAGACCTGTCTTCCAACCCCTTAATTGTGGTATATCCAGATGCTATCACCTTTGCATCCACCCGCTTCGCGTCCGTCAGTACATCAAACCCTGAGCATAACTCACTGACCACAATGACATCGGGAATACCCGCTCTGAGAACCTTCCTCGCCTTTACGCCAGAAGTGAGAACTTTACCCCTTTTATAAAACCGCGGTATGTCGTGCCCCACCGCACCCACGCCACAAATTTCTACCTCGGTTTCCACGCCTTCTTTTTTCACGTACTCAACAGCGAACCACGCGGGCAGGAAATTATTGCCAAAAAATACCACAACAGGTTTAGTTGTATCAACCGCACCCATACCAACCTCGGTCTCAACCGGTGGGAACTCCGAATATTCAGTTGCGGAATGTTTACCTGCATTGAGGAATTCAAAGCAGCACATCTTTATGCTTTCCGAAAGTTCCATTGCGAGGAACGTAAGTGAGCCTGCATGTAGCGCCTTCTCCTCAAACTCTATTACGCTTTCGTTACCGAAATAAGCAGATAGAAGCAGCTCGGATAGCTGTGATTCTGCATAAAATAACGCTCTGCCTATGTCACTTAAATTCTGTGTATAAAAACCCGTCAGCATAGACGTGTTCATCGTGGGATACGTGATAGAGCGCCCAATATCTATCGCCATCTTCGCACCGAATCGCGGTAGCGAGAAGTCAAACAAATCTCTTGCAACGGTTAATTGCGTGGCTAATCCTTTACAAGCCTCTTGCAAGCTTAGCTTCGCTTGATACGCTTCTGCCAAATCCAGACCACACAAACCCTTGCCTTCATTCTGACTAATAGCACAAGGACCCTGCGTGCAATCGTTACATTCCGTCTTTAGGTTTGTATATAGCGGATAATACCGGTTTAAAAGTACCTTGTCCCATTCTGCGATGTCCGCTGCGTGTGCGTAGATATTCAACTTGGGCTTCCACTGTTTCAACCGTCGCTCGCCCATCTCCTGCAGTATATCCACGGCGATGGTTTCTATCTCCTCTCCTTTGAGGTCACGCACTGCATCATCAAGATTGATTTCGACTTCGCCTACTTTTACTAATCTTTTAGTCGCTTTCTTTCTCTCCTCTTCGGGCATCTTGACTCGGTTATTTAATCTTCTTGGATATTCAAGTTCTTTCTGTTTCTGCTATTGGTTTGGATTTGCGTCTTTTCATCCTTAATTTCTTTTGTCATTTACTTTCAAGTTCTTCTTTGGAGCATAAATTAAACGACTTCCGAAACGACAACATACTATTAATGTAATAGCATATAGTGAGTGCCCCTTCATTTACCCCTCAATTTAACAATCTCATACATTCAAAAATTTTTATAGAACAAATTTCATCAAAAGACTTAAAGACCGGATGAGGTGAAATTTTATTTGATGAAATATCAAAAACATATTTTCGATCACAAAACGCTTAGCAATATCATGAATCGAATTGAGGCTTCTTCTATCTCATATCTAAATTAAACTAAAAAGGAGGAACCGAGTTTGATAGAAGCACAGAAGAAGGAAGAGCAGGAAGAAAAAGAAGATTCTGATGAAGTTGACGAGGCAGAAGCAGAACTTACAAGTACAGAAGTAGCACAATTGAAGAAGGATTTAGAAGCGAAGACTAATTTAGCAGATGATTATTTGTCACGCCTGAAATATCTACAGGCCGACTTTGAGAACTACAAAAAGATGGTTGCCCGCGAACGGGAAATGTATGAGATGTACGCAACCGAAGAGCAGATAAAGAGCCTGTTGCCGATTATTGACAATCTCGAGGCAGCTATTGCATCTGCGAAACAGAATGAGGCAGACCCGTCCTTTGTAAAAGGAATTGAGTTGATATATGCTAATTTAGTGGAAGTGCTGGGCAAAGAAGGGTTAAAACCGATAAAAGCAGTAGGCGAGAAGTTTGATCCCTATAAACATGAAGTGCTATTGACGGTCTTAGATGACGAGCTTCCAGAGGATACAATTGTAGAAGAGCTTGAGAAAGGGTATGTGCTGGGCTCGAAAGTGATAAGAACGTCGAAGGTGAAAGTTTCTAAGGTTAAAAGGCAGTCACCGACGGAAGAGGAAGAAGATGAGTGAAGAGGGAGAAGTCCGATTATTGGTATATAATTACAGAAATGTAGAAATTCGAGCAAGAGGATAATTTTATAAAGAATAAAACCACTATATAAATAAATTTGGAGGGTTAAAAGATGGCAAAAACAATAGGTATAGATGTAGGAACGAGCAATTCCGCGGCGGCTGCATTGATAGGCGGCAAGTCCACGATAATTCCAAGCGCAGAGGGGACGAGTCTCGGCGGCAAAGCGTTCCCATCGTATGTGGCATTCACGAAAGACGGGCAGATGCTGGTTGGTGAACCCGCGAAACGGCAGGCGGTGTCCAATCCCGAAGGAACGGTGATGACAATCAAGCGGAAGATGGGCACGGACTATAAGGTAAAGGTTCATGGCAGGGAATACACGCCGCAGCAAATAACCGCATTCATTCTTCAAAAGATAAAACGCGACGCGGAAGCGTTTTTGGGTGATAAAGTTGACAAAGCGGTTTTAACGGTGCCGGCATACTTCAATGACAACCAGCGGACTGCGACGAAGGATGCAGGTGCAATTGCGGGTTTGGAAGTCGTCAGAATAATAAACGAACCAACAGCCGCGGCGCTGGCTTATGGCATTGATAAGACGGAGACGGAGCAGAAGATTCTGGTATTCGATTTCGGTGGTGGTACGCTGGACGTAACGATAATGGAGTTTAGTGAAGGTGTATTTGAGGTCATATCCACGAGTGGCGATACCGAATTGGGTGGTACGGACATGGATAACGCAATCGTGGATTGCGTGGCAGAAGAGTTCAAGAAACAATCGGGAATAGACGTAAGGAATGATAGCATGGCGTTGCAAAGACTGCGGGAGGCGGGAGAGAAGGCGAAGATAGAGCTTTCTAATGTGCTTGAGACCGATATAAACCTGCCGTTTATCACTGCAGACGCTTCGGGTCCGAAGCATCTCGTAATGAAGCTCACGAGGGCGAAATTAGAGGAACTCGTGCGGCCCATAGTAGATAAATGCAAAACGTCAATAGACAGAGCTTTAGAAGATGCTAAACTCGCTCCACGTGACGTCTCCAAGATCATATTCGTCGGTGGTCCGACAAGGATGCCGATAGTGCAGAACTTCATCGAGGATTACGTGGGTGTAAAAGGCGAGCGAGGCGTTGACCCGATGGAATGCGTGGCTATGGGTGCTGCAATACAAGCAGGCGTACTCACGGGCGAAGTGAAGGATGTGCTGCTGCTGGACGTTACGCCACTATCGCTTGGTATTGAGACCCTGGGCGGCGTATTCACCAAATTGATAGAGAGGAACACCACGATTCCCACGAAGAAGAGCGAAACATTTTCGACTGCTGCCGATAATCAAACGAGTGTAGAGATAAATGTCCTGCAAGGTGAACGCGAATTTGCACGCGATAACACATCTCTGGGGCGGTTCCATCTGATGGATATTCTGCCAGCACCAAGGGGTGTGCCTCAAATCGAGGTTACTTTCGACATAGATTCCAACGGTATATTGAGTGCCACAGCCAAGGACATGGGCACAGGAAAGCAGCAGGCGATTACGATCACCGCCTCTACAAAATTATCGCAGAGTGAGATAGACCGGATGGTTAATGATGCAACGCGGTTTGAAGAGGAGGATAAAAGACGCCGTGAGACTATAGAAACGAAGAATCAGGCGGAGAGTCTTGTATATACCACTGAAAAAGCACTTACGGATTTGGGCGATAAAGTCACGAGTGACGAACGGGTGCGAATAAATGCTATTACAGAACGACTGAAGGAGACGCTAAAGAGCGAAGATGTCCAGAAAATACGGGCGGATATGGAAGAACTGACACGTGCATTCCACGAGATCTCAACGCGAGCATATCAACAAGCCGGAGCACAGTATCAACAACGAGAAGGTCCAAAAGGAGAAGGAGAGCCTGGCGCTGCAGATGCGGAATATAAAGTGGTGGATGAGGCGGATTAAGAAAACAAATCCGAATTGTCCAATGATGCTCAAATCCGTTTGGATTTGGGCTTTTTCTATTATTTATATAAGCTAAACAAATGCCATTAGTGCATCTGAGACTGATGTAGAAGTAATATGCCGAAGAAAGATTATTACGAGATACTTGGTGTTAGCAGAGACGCCACCGAGAAGGATATTAAAAAAGCATATCGAAAGCAGGCGAAGCAATATCATCCGGATACGTACAAAGGCGACAAGAAAGAGGCGGAAGAGAAGTTTAAAGAGATTTCTGAGGCTTACGAAGTGCTGATAGACAAGGAAAAACGAGCAAAGTATGACCAAATCGGGTCAAGGGTGGCGGATGAGGCTTTTGGTCCCGAAGGTTTCAATTGGAGCCACTTCACGCATTCTCATGATGTTGAGGACATCTTTGGGAGTGCGATATTCAATTCGTTCTTCAGGTCGTCGTCCCGTCCCGGATTTGCGGGTAGCGGTGGCATATTTGACACCCTCTTTGGTAGTGGAGAAGTGATACAAAAGCCGGTTCGCGGTGCTGACGTCCGTTTAAGTTTGAATATTACGCTTGAAGATGTGGCTCGGGGTACGGAGAAGACGATTGAAGTTCCTATGTCGCGTGTGTGCAAGGCTTGTGGCGGCTCGGGAACACGTTCCGGTAAATCCCGTACGTGCCCATATTGTAATGGCACAGGCCAGATAAGGAACGTGCAAAGTAGAAGGGGTTCCCATGTGATAACCGCTACGGTCTGTCCGCACTGTAAAGGCACCGGTAAATCCAATTTAGACTTATGCAGCGTATGCGGCGGTAAGGGCACGGTATCAAAGCGCACAAAGGTAGTGCTTAAGATTAAGAAGGGCGTTGAATCGGGATACGAGATAATAATTCCGAAGGCAGGAAGAGCTCCTGAGTCCCAGATTGGTGGAGTACAGGGTGACCTGCACGTGATATTAAACGTTTTACCACATCCAGTCTTTGAAAGACGTGGCGCAGACCTTTATATGAAAGTGCCGATTAGTTTCGCTCAGTCAGCTTTAGGCGGTGAAATTATGGTCAGAACAATAGATGGCAAGCAGGTGAAGGTAAAAATTCCGGCTGAAACACAGACAGACTCCAAACTTCGCTTGCGCGGACTGGGAATGCCGAGGCGCGGTGATAAGGGTCGTGGGGACTTATATGTGGCTGTAGTCGTGGAAACGCCAAGGAATCTCACGGCGCAACAGAAGGAACTGTTACGACAGGCATTGGTTGGTGCGTAGAAACTTAGATTTCAACCAGAGCCTTGATTACATGTTCTTGCAGTCCATGTTCCAAGCGGTCTTCTGTCACCATTTGACTTCGGTATAAAGACACGTTTTGTGAGTATTATTTGGGATTTGTACTAATTTTTATCCTCACTCTTTTCTTAAGTACCGGAACCAACCGCTTTATTTCTATCTCTTCGCCCTTATTTATCTTATATTCGTTAATAGGCGTATTTGGAAGCTTCCCATTTACTTCATACACAAAAAAACCCTCTTCATTGTCCACAGAAACGATAAACTCTCGGTCCGCTACTCTCTTTACTCCAACACCTGCAACCGCCCTTAATGCGTCCAGCAAACTCGCGCCTTTCTCTACTTCTATCTCGTATTCATCGCTAAACGTCTCCATCGCTTCATACAGCCGCTCTCTATTCACTCTCAATACGTGTGTTTTACCAAATACCTCGTTCTCCACCGCCCCTACCTTCTCTAAGATTTTTACGTGCTTAGCCGCAACCGGAACCGAGATATCCAACGCTTTTGCAAGGCCAGATACATGATACTCTCGAATCATCAAAAGCTTTATCATCGCCACCCGCGTCTTACTGCCCAATGCCTTGAATATAGCACCCTTCATCTCCGTCACTTCTTTCTGCTCATTCATCATTACCTATTTAGATTGCACCTATTATTATTTAATATAAGCGTGTGCGGGGAAAGGGATTGCCAAAACTCAAAGTTGCATCTTGATACGGTACAACACCTCCCCTAACCGCTTTATATAACTCTTGCCTTTTTCTCCCTCTTCCAACTTCCCGATCCACCCTCTGGGAATTGCACCTTCGCCATAAAAAGCACCACTTATCGCTCCGGTCATTGCCCCTATGGTATCGGTATCGCCACCTAAACTTACTGCATAGGTGACAGCATCTTTAAAAGTGTTAAATCTGATAAAAGAGTAAATAGCGGTGGGTACGGAGTTAAAAGCCGCTTCTCCCGTACCCAATTCTCTGATTATATCTCCCTCATTCGCCCCTTTATCCAAAAGCAGCTCCACCTTACTTATCTTTTCTTTATACGCTTCATATTTAACAAACTCTTTCAGGCGGGACAACATATCTTCTTTATGCCCACGTACCGCAAGAGCGATGGAATATGCCTGAATAGCTGCTCCTTCCTTTCCAAGCACGTGAGAATGCGTAATATGGCTTGATTTATAAGCTATTGCCCTCAGCACTTCCGTGTTATCATAATAAAATATACCCACGGGGGCAATCCTCATCGCAGCGCCATTGCCATACGAACCGTTACCTCCAAATAGCTTCTTCGATGCCTCTTCCCAACTCTCGCCCTCACTTATCCTTCGCAACGCTTCCTTAGACCCAGGACCATATCCCCTTCGCTCATCGTAATTCCGGATAAACGTCAGTGCCATATCCGCCCCATTGAAGCCCCTATTCTCTATTAAAGATTCTGCAACGCCTATCATCATCTGCGTATCGTCCGTATAGCGACCCGATTTCATCGCCCATTCCTCTCCCCCGCCATAGACCGAACGCACCTTCCGCATGCTATACCCCTCTACGGGCGCACCTAAAGCATCTCCCACCGCACTACCTATCAATGCACCCGTGAATTTATCCACATCTAATCCCATAGTTTATACCCGAGTAACAACGATGTTTACGAACCCATCTTCGTCATTGCTCTTCTTTAACGGCTTGAAAATCATTTGCCCATCGCTAAAGAGATTCAACATGTAGTTAGTAATACTACCGACATCTATATATGTATCATATACAATATACGTTGTTGCAGATGATCATGTGGAAAGGCATCCTTGAGATATCGCGGACAGGAAGGGAGGAGAAAGGGAGGCATGTCAGTTAGTGGATAAGCGTTTACGCCTATAAATGTCGCTCAAATTGCTATCTCCCCTATGGCTTTGCGGAGTGGGGATGAGTACTTTTTGGAGGAGATCATAATTATGACTATAAGGACAAAAGACTGCCCGGAATGCGGGTCGAAGAATGTAGTATCAGATTCTAAGCATGCAGAGCTTTACTGTGCCGATTGTGGCGTGGTAATAGACGAGAATATAGTGGACGTTGGACCAGAATGGCGCGCATTTGATGCGGAACAAGCTTCTAAGAGGATAAGAACTGGTCCCGGTATGAGTTATAGGATACACGATAAAGGATTGAGCACGCCGACACCATCCTTGCCACCAGGCATAAAGAGAGTGCGGTGGGTAAATATGGATAGTAATGAAAAGACCCTTGCATTCGCACTCGTTGAGATAGATAGAATGGCTTGTGCGCTTAAACTGCCGGGTAATATTCGGGAGGCGACTTCGGTGTTATACCGGAGGGCGGCGAAGGAGAAATTGATTAAAGGGCGGAGTATAGAAGAATTGGTCTCTGCCATGCTGTACATTGTTTGTAGACAATATGGAGTCCCAAGGACGCTGAAAGAGGTTGCAAAAGTCTCAAGAAGTCCTTTAAAGAAGATAAGAAGGGCGTACATATTCCTCTTACGGAAATTGGGGATAAAACTCGCACCTGCTGACCCTGCACTATTCATACCTCGGTTCTGCTCCGAACTCGGTGTGACTCCGACGACGAGGGAGAGGGCAATCGAGATACTAAATGATGATAAAGGGATAGAAGCAACCAAGGGCTGGGGGCCAATAGGAACGGCGGCTGCGGCAATATACATCGCGGCAATTGTAGGCGGCGAGTATCGAACGGAGAGGGAAATAGCCAAGGTTATGGGCACCACTGAGATTACTATCAGGAACAGGTATAAAGATTTGGAGAAGCGGTTAGACATAAAAATAGATGTCGTTCCCGCATATCCCCGTCATGAGAAGGGTGAAGTTTTTGTGATGGACACCTTTTAAAAAATCAAAGGGTTTATTTAATCCACAGTCTATTTAGAATTGTGCGGGCTAGCCTGGAGGGTTCGGCGTCCTTTGCCACTCGAAATCGTCGATATGCGAGAGGCGAAGCTTGAGTGAGGCACTGTAACCGTCAGTTTCAGCTTGGGGTCCTACGAAGAAGCACCGTCCTGAGGGGTTGACGGTGGTAAGGTGGCAAGCTGGAGGGTTTGTTGCCCTGCCTTTGCTGTGGGTACCGGTTTAGGTCCGGAAGGGAGCAGACTTACCGTGGACGGTTGGCGCTCGCAGGGTAGCGATGTGGAGGAAGACTTTGAGGGTCTGACTGGCAGCGAAAGTGTCGAACGAGAGCGTGCCCGCACAAACCTTTTCTTGAAACTTTATCAAAACAACTTCTAAGTATGATCTTCGTACCTATTTTAATTTTAGCCGTGTCATATATCAAAAAGACGTCCCTATATTAGGATGGAAGAGTATCCAAAGAAACTTGTGCCTTTTCCTTTCAGCACATTTTTAAAAAGAAGAAGAAGCATATGGACAAAGAGGTAGTTTTCGGTAGTATTGGAACAATACTGAAGTATTTAGGTATTTTAATGGTAGTTCCCCTTTGCGTGGGGGTTTGGTACGGCGAGGAGATCTTATCGCCTTTTATTATTAGGACCTGGATTGTCCCGCTTGCGATTACCATCACTTTCGGGTTGATTTTTGAGTGGATAGGAACAAAAGGTGAGATAAAAAGGCGGGAGGGTTTTGCCATTGTCGCTTTGGGCTGGCTATTTGTAGCAATCTTCGGCTCGCTGCCTTTCTTATTCTCCGGGATACTCAGTCCTGTTGATGCCTTCTTTGAGTCCATGTCCGGCTTCACGACCACGGGCTCCACGGTAATGCTGAATTTAGAGCAGGTTGACCGGAGCATACTACTATGGAGGAGTTTCACGCAATGGATTGGCGGTATGGGTGTTATTCTGCTCTTTATTGCTATTTTACCTACTTTCGGCATTTCCGGTAGCCAGTTATTTGACCGAGAGTTCCCGGGTCCTATGTCCGAGCGGATACGACCGAGGGTCCAGAAGACGGCAAGAATGCTCTGGTCTATTTACCTGATACTGACATGTGCGGAGATTATTGCCCTTTTCTATGTTGCGAAACTGCCATTGTACGATTCCTTGTGCACAACATTTAGCACAATGCCCACCGGTGGCTTTTCCCCCCTTACAGAAAGCATCGCCGGGTACATGAACCCCATAGCAGAATTAATCATAGCGGTGTTCATGTTCCTCGCAGGCATGAACTTCATTCTGCACTATTCTTTGGTACGAGACCCCCGTAAAATATTAGCAAATAATGAGTTTCAGGTCTATTGCGCATTTATCCTTATAGCTATTCTCGTGATATCCGGCGATTTATACATCCATCATCTTGATTCTTTAGGGGACGCATTCAGATACGGTGGATTTCAGGCTATTTCTATTATGACCACCACGGGATTCACAACCGCTAATTTTGATACCTGGGGTCATTTATCAAAGATAGTTATATTTGCTCTGATGTTCATTGGCGGATGCGGTGGCTCAACAGGAGGTAGTATAAAAGTCGTCCGGATATGCGTTCTGCTAAAATACAGCATGCAAAGGATTCGTCATATTCTCTATCCTCATGCGATATTTGTGCTGAAGACGGGAAAGAAGCCCATTTCCGAGGAAATTCTGCAGGGGATTTTCGCATTCTTTATCGCTTATGTCTTAATATTTGTAGTGTGCTCGATTTTTATGGCTGCAATTGGGTTAGATATGGTCAGTGCAGCCTCATCCGTAGCGGCAACACTTGGTAACGTTGGACCTGGCTTCGGACTCGTGCATCTTAATTACGCAGAAGTTCCGATTGTGGGGAAGCTCATCCTGTCGTTTTGCATGTGGGCAGGGCGGTTAGAGTTATTTACCGTATTAGTGCTGCTAACACCTGCGTTCTGGAGGGTTTGATGTACCTATTTTCAAAAGCGTAATTATCGTAATATTTTTACACTTAAATGAACATCGACGAAAAATTAAAAAACCACGAGTGTGCACAAGATTAACACAACACTTCTAAAATTCTTTTTCATTCACGGGAATCAAAATTGTGTATTTTCCGATTACCAATCTCTTCTTCCTTATTAACTGCTTATATAGCCGCTTATTCAATTCTATTGTGGCACTCTTACCTTCTTTATTAATTGCTACTTCGTATGTATGTTCTCCTTTCTTATTTATACCTGTCACCACCCATATAGTTTTACCCTCCTCACCCTGCTTTTTCTCTTTCTGCTTAGCATACATTAAAAAATTAGCATATAATAAAAGAAATACAATAATAACTCCAATTCCGATTGTTATATTGATGAGTAGGTCATTTTTGTCTTCTTTAGCCTCAGGTCTTATTTGGTCCGTGGCAGCAGCAAGCAATAAACCATTCGCTTCCTCAGTTTCAAATGTTATTTCTGAACTTGATTCCGATACATCGGTAGTAGTAGTTGAACTATTGGATGTTGAATTAGATGTTGATACTTGGGCAGAAGTTAAATTCATCGGTGACCAAGAAACATAGTTTGGTGATACCGATACTAACATCACGTGGGACCAAAAGGGATAATCCGTCAATGGTGAAGCTAATTTATATACTGAAATTCTTGATAATGCCTCTTTTGGGTCTAATAACAGGTATATACATCCTTCAGCATCATTATTGTTCGTTTTAACGGTAAGCTCCCTGTCCATACCTAAAAATTTACCCGCAACGCCCGTAATTAATATAACATCGTCTTCTTTCAATATGTAACCGAATACATCATCTATAAAGACCACCTTATGCTCTATTATATCATAGTGCCATGAGTTCCCAACACGTATGAATCCTCGCTTACTTTGCAAACCGCTACTCAAATTTAAAGATTTTAATCTGATTAAATATGAACTCCTATCCTGTGGCTCATGAGTTATTCTTTTTACTCTCGCCTTCATCGTAACATATTCACCTGCATATGAGTTATCGGTAATAAACTCCTCGTATGTAAGTACATGCCTGCTCGGAGGAACCATAACCAAAGCAAACGCTAAAAGCTCTTCGCCATCGCTTATGCCATCTCCATCTGTATCTGGATTGTTAGGGTCAGTAATGATGCAATATGAGCCACCTGTAAGCTCTTCTTTATCTGATAACCAATCGCCATCTGTGTCTATGTTCGTTGGGTTAGTGCTATATATAAAAACTTCTTCGTAATCAGTGAGCCCATCTGCGTCAGAATCAACATATGTGGGTGATGTGCCTCTTGTCATTTCCTCTCCATCTAATAACCCATCGTTATCCACATCCGGATTCAGCGGATCTAACTTATAAGGATAATATCTCTTCTTCAAATCTTTTATTAACAAAGTATCCACGAATAATTCATCCATTTGTATCTGACTACTTACATGGATATACGTAACAATCTCCTCTAAATCTGTTAACCCATCTCCATCTGTATCACCGTTGAGCGGGTCTGTTACAAATCCAAATAAACCCGTTACTTCCGCATAGTTTGAAATTCTATCGTTATCTGTATCCCTACTAAATGGATCTAAGCCACTCTCATATTCTTCAAGATTTGTGAGCCCATCATTGTTGTAATCCTGATTTACATCGTTTGGGTCGTCAGGATTTAATCCATATTTGATCTCCCATCCATCTGGTATCCCATCGTTGTCAGAATCAGGCGAAGAGGGATGGGAAGCAGACACAATAGGGGTAAACCACAATGACAAAACAAGAATCAAGATGGCGGTAGCGATGGTAAAGCAGCAGCGTTTCTTTTTGTTATTATAGTACAAAAACCACTTCGTTCTGAACATATATCCATTTTTTCTCCATTTCATTTCCTTTTTCTGATTAAAAATGCTATTGCCAACCATCCTGCAATTGTAAATACCGCTCCGAGGCCTGGCGATTTTTGTGTTGGTGTAGGTGTATCCCCTATTAAGGATGAATCGGATGTTTGATTTGGTGCTGTTAGTGGTGTCGGGGCAGGTGCTGGGGTAGGAGGTGGCACTACTTTAAATGTGATCGTGTTTTGTAACATCTGCCTATTCGCTATGTCATCACCAAAATAATAAATTGTTTGCGCTTTCACGGTAAATGACGTTAGATCTTCTTTCAAAGCTCTGACTGACACGGTAAAATGTTTCTCATCTTCTGGTAGCACGATGAATTTCCCGATGTATTGTCCAGCACCGAAGCTTACAAAAGGTGTGCCCACACCCGATACCTCTACACCCGGATCTACTGTAAAAACAGTTTCCGCAGTCATTACCGGGTTCCCCATTGGATTCACAGCAGAAATAGTGAGTAACCCGGGCAGTTCTGAAGTAACAGTTGTCTTGGTAGAATACAACTGAATAATGGGGGCTATTGCAGGTGCTAAAGGTTCATATACCCCCCTGATCGTCATACTTTCACCTTCCGTTACAATCACTATCTGAGCAGCAGGAGTTACATACCCCACAATATTGCCAAAAGAGACTTTATAAGTCCCCTGTTCGTATTGTCCGGAAAACGAACCCGTGCCTACATATCTGCCATCTATAAATATTTTCCCGTCTCCCGGGTCGGTAGTTACTGATATGGAGCCGGTTACCAATTTCAATTTGTAGTATCCTACTACCGAATAAGTCTCATTCTCTCTTAATCTGCATGATAGCGGGTCGGGTGGTTCGTATCCTTCGACCTCCCCGAAAGATATTGTATGAACCATCAGCGCATCACATTCTTTGGTACAAGACCCGGGATTTCCGCAAAGGCTATCATCTATGAATATCTGCCCTTGAACCGGGGATGTAGTTACCTGTATTGTACCTGTTTGTGCATTTACGCTAACTAAACCAAACCACGAGCTTAAAAGTAAAGTTACTAATAGCATTAAAATAAGATTCTTTTCCCTCATGTATAATCTATTTTTAAACTACATTTATAAACTTTTTGATTCATGAAAGAAAATTCACAATTATCTTACAATTATCTTTTACATCTTTGGATTTTGGTTCCAGTTACCATAACTAAAATAATATGACAGGATGTAAAAGTTTACCACTAAGAATTCACCAGCAACGCTTAGCTCTGTGTATGTAGGGACCGCAGTTACATTCCATCGGTTCCGTTATCCCTTTCACTCCTTCTTCCATATCCTCATCTTATCTCTTTTTCGCCGGGTAATATCTCGCATGATACCTCTAAAACCCACAAGCCTGCCTGCTTTATTAAAAATAGGTGCAACGCTTGTTTCAAACTTTTTAATCGAACCATCTTTGTGTAAAACATTCATCGAGATATTTTCTACGGGTTTTGGGTCTCGTGCAAGATTCTCTAACAGCGTTCTAATTTTTTTCACTTCTTTTGCATTTGGAAGAAGGAAATCAAATAATGTGCGATTTAAAACATCCTCGGGTTCATAACCGATTTTCTCTTTTATTTGTGGACCACAATAAGTAAATCGGGCTAAAATATCCATCTCCCAGGGCAACTCTACTATTCCCTCCACCAGCCCCCTATTATACCTCTCTTTAACCTCTTCCAACAGCTCTCTTATCTTCCTCTTCTCCACTATCTCGCGGATACTGTTCGCCAATTCTCCACACTGGATGGCAGGGTTGGCGCCCTTTACGATGTATCTATTAGCTCCTTTGTTCAAGGCGTCCATTGCTACCTTTTCTTCCCCTTTCCCTGTGAAAATAATAAAAGGGGTGTCGTTTCCTGTTCTCCTCAACGCTACCAAAAATTCTATGCCATCCATCCCCGGCATCTTGTAATCAGAAATAATAATATCAAAACGCTCCTTCGAAAGCGTATCCAACGCTTCTTCTGCCGAAAGTGCGCTATTGATTTTAAAATCCTCTCCCCCCATCTCCTTCAGGAAATATCTCGTTAACTCGATGTGCTCTACCTCATCTTCCACGTGCAAAATCCGTATAGAGCTTAGACTGTTTAACATGTGCAATTATACTATACTCCAGAGCCCTTGGCATACGTTATTAATGCAAATAATTGAATATAAGCCGGTCAATGCAACCACGCAATACAATCCACATTTTCCTATTATCCTTTTCCCTTGCGCTGATTTATTAAAATAGTATAAATCGAGATACAAAGCGAGTAGAAGAAGCGGTGCGAATAATTTCAAGGATGCTAATAATGGGTGATAATAAAACGGGTTTAGTTCGTATAGGTTCTCGCTGGCTGTCAGAGCTATTCTTGTGGTGATAAAGTCAAGTAAATTAAGCACAAAGTAAGGAATGGTAAAAAAAAACATCTTATTTGGATAATACTCCCCGGCAAAGCTATCTATTTTATTGTTCATTGGTAATACATTAGAATTTGTTTTTTAAATAAATGTACATTTTTTTCAAGCGTAGAAAAGCTTTAAATAATGGCTGTTTTTATCTTATTTAATATTGATAACCATGTCCCGAATAACAAAAGAGAGAGCATTTAATATGGTGGCTGACCACTTAAGGGAACTGACTTATAAACAGAGAATGCGGCATGACTTTTCTGCACAGCGGATTGCCGCTCTTGTGGGGCTAAGCGAGCTGCTCCTCATCCTTTATCTTCTCGTTATCTCCGTTTCTGGTTGGACACCACTCGGAATAATTATCTGTTCGATGATTGTGGGCTCGTTTGTAACAAATATGATATGGTTAGTGTTTATGAGGAAAGACCTGTGGATGATGACAGGGGAATGAAAGGATATTACATTATATTCACCGTAACAGCTCAAAATCTTGTGGTTTTTTACCATTTGTGTGCCTCATAGCCTAATCAGCCAGAAGGTAAAAAGCAAGAATAAATGTATAATGCCTGAAATTAGTTATGGAAAAATAGTAATTGAAGCACTTAAAAAGGATGCCTTTAGTAGGAGAAGTTTACCCATGATTGGCGCTTTAATCCTTACGGCTATTTTTATTTTCAAACTTGTAGTGGACTTCATTTTCAAGCTTCCGGGCATTTCTGGCGTTCCATTTGATAAATTGGGATTTCTTTTGTTCTTTCTCGAAATCTTTCTTGTTTCAATGATAGCTTGGGTATTAACGCTGTTTTTTGGCGCAATAGTTATTAAACAGGCAGGCGAAGATGTAAAAGGGGTGCGCATTTCTTTGACCGAATGTTTTTGGCTGGCGGTTCAACAATTCAAAACCGGGAGAAAAAGGACGATAAAAAAGGCGTTAAAACCAAAAAGAAGTGGAATCGTGGGCAACAAGGGCAATTATAGGTCAATTTCCTGGTTTGTGAAAACAAAAATGTTGAGTTTAGTGTGTGCTGGCATTCTAATCGCACTTATTCCTTCTGTAATTGGTACAGGTCTATCTATTGTCCCTTATGCAGGTGGATTGTTGAATTTGATTCTTTCGATTCTGATAGCACTGTCAGTTTTTGTTACCTATCCTTATATCATTTTAGGAGAGAGAGGAGCTATCAATGCGATTTCCGCAAGCTTTCATCATTTCGCCGAGAATAAATTTCAAATATCTATTATGTGGCTCCTCAGAACTGCTATTGGCCTGGTCATCACCGTTACATTTGCAATTCCATTTATCATAGTATTTAGTTTGTTTATATTTCCAAGATTACCGTTGCAAGGAGTTCCACCACCATATCTTCTTTCAACTACGTCTGTTATAGTAATCACCGCAATAGCCATAGTTATTTTAGCAATCGGGCTATCAATCGCCATGGTATTTTCTTACGGGGTGTCCGCAAGGTATTACAATGTAGCGATTGGTAGAATAGAGGAAGGAGGTAATGAAGGAGATGAAGAATAAAGCAAATTATGTTACGAAAGGGGCAACGTAAAACAAACCGTGCACCCTTCTCCCTTCTCTGATTCTATCCATACACGACCTCTGTGCACCTCGATTATCCGCTTCACGATTGCAAGTCCTGCACCGGTACCTTTGCTACCACTATCCCCGGTGTAGAAAAGCCCGAAGACCGTCTCATGCTGGCTCTTGTCTATTCCTATCCCATTATCCTTCACAAAGAACACGGTTTCTTCGCCCTCTACACGATGCCCGAGTTCTATTTTTGGCTGCGGTTGTTCGCCCCGGTAATTTATGCCGTTCACAATCAAGTTCACAAGCACCTCCACCATCCTCATCCCGTCAACGTGAACCGTAGGTAAGTCTTCAGCGACTGACACTTCAACTCCGCTCGATTTTATCTGCGCGGCTGTTTGCTCTAATGCCTCATGAGCGAGCTCACCAAACGGCACATCCTCCAGCGGATTCGTCACACGCCCTATGCGAGAGAGTTGCAGTGTGTCAGTCAAAAGCAGGTCCATTTTCGTAGCTGCGGTTTCTATATACTTCAAATCGCGTTCCACGTTCTCTTCTTCATTCCGTTCTAAATCTTCTCGAAGTGTATCGGTGAAACCCTGTATAGTGATAAGCGGCGATCTCAAGTCGTGGGAAACGGTGTACGTGAACCGCTCCAGCTCGGTGTTCTTCGCTTCAAGTTCCTTCGTGAGGCGTTCCCGTTCCTCCTCCGCGAGTTTCCGTTCGGTAATGTCCCTTAAAGAGACGAGGCAAACTTGTTTTCCCTCGTAGATTATGTCTGTTCCCAATCCTTCAACCCAGTATTCCTTCCCTGATTTGCTTCTAACCTTGTAAGTGTTCAGATATCCGCCCCGGCCCTCCATGACATTGCCAAGATCTTTTATCACGAGATCGTGGAATTCCGGAAGTACAAATTCAAGTGCGTTTCTTCCCACTGCCGCGGTAGTTGGTTCTACCTCGAACATTCGCGCAAGTACGGAATTGTAATTGATTATTCTTCCATCATATTCCAATGTCAGGATGCCATCCAATACATTATCAAACAATATTTGCAGATTTTTCTCCAGCGCTTGCAATTCCTCTTCCGCACGTTTACGCTCTATTACAATAGCAATCTGGTCTGACACAAATTTAAGAATAGCCTGGTCCTTTTCAGAATAGATTGAAGGGTTCTCATAACTCTGCACGCACAGAGCACCTACAACTTTCTCTCCTATTTTTAAAGGCGCACCAAGCCAGACCTTTGGTGGCGTTCCTATCAGTACTACCTCGCCGCTTTGAACTAATTCCTCGATGACCTCCCCGGTGGCAAGAAGGGGTTCGCCTTTCTTTATTACATAGGTGGTAAGCGTTTTTCCCTCGCGAAACGAAGTGAAATTATCTTTTCCCTCTACAAAATAGGGGATAGTCAGCGCATCTTTTTCTCTATCGTGAAGTGCAATATAGAAATTCGTTGTTTCTATAACGGTACTGAGATACCTGTGAATGGACTGAAAGAGCTCATCAAGGTCTTTAGTTCTGTTTGCGGCATCCGCAATCTGGTACAGAACATATTGAAGACGTTCCGCCTGCTTCAACTTCCACGTTTCAAGTGCTGCTTTTACGGTACCCCATAATCTATCCCTCGTGAGGTGGTCCTTTGGGATGTAGTCAATAGCACCCTCGTGGAGTGACTGGACAGCAAGCTCTTCGCTGCCCGACCCTGTAATCATGACCACGGGCGCTAACTGCCGTGCGACAATCTCCATTAGCCACTCCGTGCCTGATTTGTCGGGCATTAGAATGTCCATAAAAATTAGGTCAAATCCACCCTTATCCAGAGCTTCCTGTATCTCCTCTTTTCGTCCTGCTTCGGTCAACACGAATTCCCTATCCGCACCCGAACGCAAATAGGCTCGAACCAGTTTACGAAATCCTGGATCGTCATCGCAAACGAGAATCTTTAATGGCTCGTCTTCCGATTCCTTTTCCTCCATCTTTAGTCCTCCTTCAGTGGTAGTTTGCATAGCACAAACCAGTATTTGCCAATTATTTCCATAACATCACTGAATTCTTTCATGTCAACCGGTTTCTTCACATATCCGCTGGCATGCAGGTTGTAGCTATCCAGGATGTCCGTGTCCAAATCCGACGTCGTTAAGATAACCACAGGAATATTTTTCAAATCATCATCTTCCTTTATTCGACGTAGAAATTCTTTCCCGCCAATACCAGGCATATTCAAATCCAGTAGAATCAGATCAGGGTGTGGTGCACCGTCGCTATACTTACCACGCCCGTATAAAAAGTCCAATGCCTCTTCTCCACTACCAACAATGTGTAGTTCGTTTGCAAGTCGCTGTTTCCTCAAAGAAACTTTTACCAGTTTCTGGTCGCTCGGATCATCTTCCACCAACAATACAGTTACAGGAACTATTTTTTCCATCTTTTTCATATCGCCTCCTTTTTACGGGAGAAGGGAGACAAAAAGCATTTTTATGCCCTCTCTCCTCTTCCTTCTCCTGGTAATGTGAACCAGAACACAGACCCCTCACCCGGCGTGGACTTGACACCGATTTCGCCTCCATGCCGTTCCACGATTCGTTTGCAAACTGCAAGTCCCACCCCCGTGCCTTCGTACTCGTCACCGGGATGAAGTCGCTGGAACATCTTGAATATTTTCTCATAGTGCTCTTCCAAGATGCCTATGCCGTTGTCCTGAACTTCAATGCGGTCCATATTCCCAACCCGTTTACCGCGAACAGTAATTACCGGTGGAACTCCCTCCCGGTGATACTTCAACCCGTTTCCTATCAAGTTCTGCAGCAGTTGGTGCATCTGCGATGCGTCTGCGTGAACAGCCGGTAACGATTCAGGAACCTCGATGACGCCACCGGTATCCTCAAGCTGTGTTGCCAGTTCCACATTCCTAAAGTCCTCTATCACCTCGTTCAAATCCACTCGCGTCATAGGTTTCACTTTCGTAGTGACGCGAGAATATAATAGCAGGTCGTCAATCAACTGTTGCATCCGTGTGGCGCCCTCAATCATGAACTCGAAATTCTCCTGCTCGTCTTCATCCAGTCGGCCTTCAAGCGATTCCTTCAGCAGGTCACCAAATGCCGTTACTTTCCGCACCGGCGCTTTCAAGTCATGCGAGACGATATAAACGAAATCCTGCAAGTCCTTGTTTGAACGCTCGAGTTTTCGTGTCATCACATCAAGTCCGTCCTTTGCCTTCGCCGTTTCTATTAGTGCCGCATCGAGGTCATAAGCAATGTTCAGCGTTGCGCCACTCACTTCTTCCAGCGCCTTCCCTCGCTCCTCTAAAGTCACGTTAGCTTCTGAAAGCTTTTCGATAAGTACCTTACGTTCGACAATATCTGCTTTCAAACTCTCGTTAGCTTTATCCAGTTCTTCAGTCCTCTCTTTCACCTTTTCCTCAAGACCGCTACTGTACTCTTCCAACTCTTCTCGTGTTTTTTTCAGATTAGCAGTCATGCTATTGAAAGTCCTTGACAGTTGTCCAATCTCATCTCTTGCTCCGGTACCCACGTTATAATCCAGGTTCCCTTTCATTATCTCTTCAGTACCTTGATGTAATTTCATAATCGGTTTTGTTATCGTTCGGGATATCAGGACGGAAAATAATATACCCACAACGGAAATAACGGCAAGAATTGATAGCATTATGCGCGTTAGAGTGGCAACAGGAGCTAATGCTTCTTCTTCTCCCATTTCTGCCAGCAAGCACCAGTTCATCTCCGGTATATGTGCGTGAACTCCTAAAACATCCTCGCCCAGATAATTCTTGAATAAACTTGCTTTATATCCGTGCTCCTGTGTACCAAAACGTTCTTCAAAACAATTTCTTACATTTTCCGTATCCACTTTTTGTCCCAGGAACGTACCATTTATAACAAACCTCGATGGCGTTATCTAGCGCCGTCTTTGTTTACCAGGTATATCTCCCCTGTTTCTCCTAAACCCGTTGTGTCTGTCAATATATCGTTTAATGTCTCCAATCTAATTCGGATAACCACGATACCTATCAAAGCATTATTTACATCACCGAAAACTGGTGCAGATATAGCAAGTGACTTTTCACCATTTAAAAATCTAGAAAAGTAGACGTCTTTTATGAAAACTCCTTTTTTACCATTAATAAAATAAGGATCATCACTTCTATCTAAACCGATCCTTTCTTCAATGTTTGACGCGATAACCACTCCGTTCGTATCAAGAACGAAGATGTCATAAATCTCCGGATTGATATTTGCTGAATTCTTTAATCGCGTTATAACATCATCTAATTTAGCGTTATAATCCTTATCCGTCTTATTCGAACTTAATAATCTTTCAATGACAACGCTTTGCGATAACTGTAATGTGAGCTTTTTTTCTTTATCCAAAAATGCATCCACATGCTGCGCTTTTGATTGTACAGTAGTCTCTAAATGATTGTAAACCCCTTTTTCAACCATATTTCTTGAAATGTTTTCGCTAACTATGGTGGTAACCGCACCAGTAATCAAAATAAGTGAGAATACGAGGACAATAGTTTTTGCTTGAATATTCATCTCTTCACCCCTTTTTATTTTCTCCCGCTATTCTATAACGAGGTTCTTTTCCCAATTCCTGAAGAAGGGCGTTTATTTCCTCTTTCAATTCAATCATTTTCCACTCTCTGCCCACAGCCAGTGTGTTAAATTTTCTACGTTCCTCGTGTTTCTGCTTGAGTTCCTGCTCCACACGCTTGTGTTCGGTGATGTCTCTCAACAAATCAACAAATCGAACTATTTCTCCGTGCTCATCAAATATCGGCGAACTCTTTATAGAAAAATAGCATTCAACACCCTTCTCAAATCGGTCTAAGGATTCTACCTTTTTTGTTTTCAACGATTTTAAATGTGGGCAGTCTTCAACAGGTTTTTCTTTCCCGTGTATTATTTCATAACATTTTTTACCTATTACTTCCTCTTTGCTCTTCCCAATAAGTGCCAATCCCCTGTCATTTATGTTTTCTATATTGTGATCTTTGTCTATTATCAGCATAACGTCTTCCAAAGCATTGAATGAATTACGCCAATCTTCCTCGGCATTTCGTAATAATTCTTCCGCCTTCTTACGCTCCGTGATGTCTCGGGCAGCGGCAAACACCCCGGCTACAGCTCCTTTCGCGTCATAGTAAACGGAAGCATTATAAAGTACAGGCGTGACTTTTCCATCTCGGTGTTCAATTTCCAATGGGTAATCACGGACATATCCCTCCTTGAATACCTGTTTGTAGCCCTGACGTGCTTTCTGGGGGTCAGTGAAGTAGCCTGAGAAATCCGACCCTATGAGCTTCTCCCGGGGATTTCCGGTTACCAACTCCGTTGCATGGTTCACGTCTGTAATCCTACCCTCCGGGGAAATCGTCACTAAGGGGTCCAGACAGGCTTCAATTAGTGCCCTTGTGTATCGCTGCGATTCTTTCAGTTCCTCCTCCGCTTTCTTGCGTTCCATGAGTTCAAACCCACTTAGTTTTTTGCCGTAGTTATTGCCCTTTCCCACACTTCCTTATAGCTCTCCCGTGTCAATTCGTATATAGCCCCTGCCAATAGAGTGCACTGAGTTGAAGGGTCTCCCTTCTTCGTGATATGTCTCTCCGCGCCCTTCTTCAACGCTTCCTCTACAAGTTCTGGACCACCTGTACCGGAGAAAAAGATAAAAGGAGTATCAGCATAGTTTATATTTTCCCTCACCGTTTCTAAAAAATCCATCCCGTTCATCCCGGGCATTTTATAATCAGAAACGACAACGTCAAAATACTCGTTTTCAAGCTTCTCCAACGCTTTCTCTGCGGAAAGCACAGCGACAATTTCAAAATCGTATTTCGCTGCCCTCTTCAAAAATATTCTCGTTATCTCCAGATGTGCCGGCTCGTCATCCACATGCAAAATTCGTACCGGCATCACATTCCGGGACTGAAAATCTTTTGTCATTCGTTATCACCTATTGTATCATATTTTAAAAGGACAAATAAAAGTTTTGCCGTCTGCTACAGCATTTTTTATGATATGTGTAAAATAAAATAGATAATACATGAAATTTTGTTATAAGCAACCTGATGCTGCACACATGAAGCCTCCTTTCATACTCCTCTCAAGATAAATCATCCAACTAAACCGGAAGTTAAACGTAAGGCATTTGATAATTTGAAATAGTTTTCTGCGTAAATCTGCGTAAATCTGCGTCCTAAATAGTTAGATTCGTACTTTATATCCATCAAGATAGTAATAACAAAATAAAGTAAATTACACCCTTTTTGTTTCCGAAGAAGATGAAAACAAAAGCAATTCAAATGGTTATGGTAGCATTGATAGCGGTGTCTATTTTTGCACCGATAGTAAATGCGGAAACCGCGGAAGAGTGGAATGAAAAAGGTGTTAGTTTTGTAAAGGCGGATGAATACGAAAAAGCAACAGAATGTTTTGACAAAGCAATAGAATTAGATCCTATGGATGCTGAGGCTTATCATAATCGTGGACTTGCTTATTATGCTTTAGCACAATACGGAAGAGCAATAGATGATTTCGACACAGCAGTAGAATTGGATCCAAATTGTACTGAGGCTCATGACCATAGAGAACTTGCTGTAAGTAAAACGGGAGAAAAAAAGCCGACACAAAGTTCAATGACAACACCGGAAAAAAAAGGTGTGGATGGATTCGAGGTGGTATTTGCAATTATAGGATTAATGGCGGTTGCATATATTCTGATAAAGAGGAAATGAACAATGGAAGTTTGATCAAAGAACCAAGTGTTGATAAAACTTCTCTTGCAGAATGTCATTGAGCCAATATTTGAAGCCGAGTTTTCGTACTCACGCTTTATTCGCTATTCCTCAATGCACCCATTTGCTCAGCCAGATCCGGCTGAATGCGTCTCTATTTGTGCCAAGGAATTTCAACTTTTCTCTTCCTCTGGTAGTAATAGCATACACAGCCACACGGCAATCTCTATTGTGTTCCACATTTTTACCCCTTTTCGTGGCATAACGGGGCTCTGCGATTTCTGCCGCTATTATCTTCCGTGTTGTTACATATCCCTTCTTTTCATAATTACGTAAAACTCGCATAACCTGCTCGCTTTCTATTTTTAACATTCCTGCTATCGTTCCTGCGGTAGGTAATGCTTTGGCAGTTATGCCCCCACTGCTCATAGGGACCCAGGTCGGAGGTTGCAGCAACTGAACCATTTTCAATATCCCATATTCCACCCCCCCGTCTCTACCCATTCTTTTTAAAACCCTCCGTCAAACTCAAAAATCTGGTTAGCATCTCTCTTGAGAACGTTGGTCCACGCAGCAAACCCTCCATTCCTTCTTCAAGCTTGAACACAAAAGAGTTCCTCTCCTTTAAAAAAGCTCGCTCTAATATGCCTTTCTCTTCTAACTCATTCAAAAGGTTGCCCAAACTATCCGGATTGATCATAAGGCCGAATTTACGCTGTAGTTCCTCTAATATCTCACTTTCACTTATTGGCTCATTCTTATCCAGGAGCACCCCCAATATGATAAAGTCCAGATACTCAGTAAGAAACGAATAGGTATCAATGTATGTTTTTTTACCCCTTCGTTCCATTTCCACTGCCAGTGAGTTTGAAACACCCTGTAATCGCTTGTTCATCTCCTCCAACTGTTTTAGTCTCCTCGCGTTTTCTTCTGCCCTTTCTTTTTCTTCCACTAACTCCTGAATATACCCCGCCAGCGTATCAAAAAGAACAGAAGGCTTTTCATCCTTCTTTACGTATCTGTTCGCACCTTTATTTATCGCTTCCATCGCTACTGCCTCTTCTCCCCTTCCGGTGAATATAATAAAAGGGGTATTGTTTCCTTTCCGCCTCAGCACTTCCAGAAATTCCATGCCGTTCATGCCCGGCATTACGTAATCGGAAATAACGACATCAAATTGTTCCTTTCCAAGCATTTCCAATCCCTGCTCGGCTGATAACACTGGCGTGATTTTGAAATTATCATACCCCTTCTTCTTCAGAAACAATTTGGTTAACTTAGCATCCCCGGCATCATCTTCCACGTGCAATATCCTTATCTCATTTGATTGTTTTGTCATATTTTCTCTTGCTTTACATTACTATTTGCTACCTCTCCTCATATCATTAAAAACTTCTCTTCCCAACTCTAATATCTCCTTTGCACGCACATTCCCCATTTCTTCCATCACTGTCTTTATCACGAGGTCCATCTCTTCCAGCTCTTCCTTCTCTTCATTCTCCTTTAAACTCGCAATCAGGTCATCGTCACTAAACTCTTCTTTTTCTTCCCCCTCCTCATCTTCTTCCTCTGCCAATTCTCCCTGTCCTTGTCCATCTTCCTTCGGTTCCGCACCACCATTTCCACTTCTTCTCTGCAACCACTGTTTTTCTAAATCATCAACATTCTCTAATCCTTCAAGGTCATTCTCCTCTGTCTTCGCCTTATCTATTTTTTCCAACGCTTTTAGCACTTTAGCCTCTTCCTTCTTTCTTCTTCCGAACAATTTATCCAACAAGCCCATTTTTTTTGCCTTTTCACCCCCTATCAACATTCAGGAAAAGTTGATCACAAAGCTTCGCTATTCCAGGGTAAATAATTTATCCGCCAATATCGGCACGACTAAGGTGACGACTGCGGAAACGAAGAACATAACCGAGAGGTAGTAGCATAGCGTGTAATTGCTACCTCCGGCTGCGCATTTAGATGCAAACGCACTGGCAATCGTCAGCACGAAGATAATGAAAGTCACGAAATACGCGATGAACGCGAGGTCCGTGGAACCTCCGATATTGATCGCCATACCTCCCGTCATACCAGTAGATGCCGCTCCTTCTACCTCTGTGGAATGCTCTGCCATCATCACCCCTACGGCATTGCTAAATGAAAACATTATCCCATAAATGAACATAAGAACGCCGCTCATCGCTCCGTGCAATGGTATTGTAAGATTCATGAACCCTGCCGATACAAACTTCCGTTTTATTCTTAATAATGATATTCCCAATGACGATTTAGAAACGATTTCACCTATCTTTGCCGGGTCTCCTCCAAGTGTTATTGCATCTATGAATACGCGTGTAGATTTATTTATTAGTTCTGAGCCCGTCTCCCCAACAAAATTATACCAGCATATTGTCGGATTCACTCCATTCTGCAATCTCTTATGCAGTCTGTTCACGTGCTCTTCTAAGGACGCCACGGATTTTCTATCCATTCGTTCTAACGCAGTTGTAAGCGTAGATTGTGTGGTTCCAGCAGTAGTGCCGAGACTCTTTAAAAACGACGAGATGTCTTCATCTGCTTTCTCTATTTTCTTACTGTCTCTCATCCCAATAATACCTATCGGAGCAAAAAAAATAGAAATGGTAAGAAATATTATCCAGGGTTCCACCCCTGCTATCAACAAGATAAAAGCGGTAATACAACCCGCGGGTAAAATAAATATGCTCAGCCTTTTCGCCATCTCCTGCTCCTTTGATTTTACCGCCAGCGAATGCACTATCTCCTCATACGGCGCAGCTCGGTATAGCGCATAGACGCCGATAAAAGCAATGAAGCAAAGTAAAATGCCAGATAAAATAGACGTAGAGTATAGGCCGCCCATCGAGTATAGCATGGTGCTTATAAGGAAAACAGCAATGACCAGCGTTACAGAAACGAGTATTGCAGAATACGCATCTGTCCACTTCTGCAAGGAATCTACATCGCTCTCATATTTGTTTGTATACACCTCTACCATTCTATCTGCCTCGCCGCGTAAGAATTTCGATTCATCCTCTCCCGTCGCTAATGCACTGGATAACCGCATAAGGAATGATTTTAGCGCAGGATGATGCGCTTCATTCGCAACTATCTTGCACGCCTTCGTGTATTCGTATCCGTAGTTTTTCACCAGCAGATAAATTTTCTTCATATGTTTTGCGGTGATTCCGTCTTGTTGAGAGGCAAGTTCAAAGATCTTATCCCGACCTATATTAGCGGTCGCGATGGATGACGTATAGGTAAGCATCTCAAGGAGGTCAAGAGCCACTGCCTGGTCTTCTTTTATCTGCTCTCCAATACCCATTTTGATTTTCATCTTCTGTCTTACCTTTTTACTTCAATTTGCATTTTGCATTTTACACTATATCACAAGACCCTCTTTTTCTATCATTGCTAAACTCTGGAATAAGTCGTAGAAGTTGGTAACACCGGATTTATGAATTGTTTGTAGCATTCGTGCTCTTTTCTCCAATTCCTTATATATTTCACGCCTCTTATTCTCTGGAATTCTCTTTATCACCGCTATTTTTTGCTCCAATAGATATGAATTCATATTCCCTGTAAAGTTGAAAGAGTCAGTCGCAGGATTCCATTTGAAAACTTCAACGAAAGAGAAAGAATTGGATACAGGGTCATATCCTATTATTTCATTCACGCTCGTTACCCTTCTCAGCAGTTTACCGTCTTTGCCTCGCACCGCATTTTGTATGATCACCAGGTTCAGGATGTCCATATACGACTTTGGGACGTTTATGGGGTCGCCAGTTAACCTTTGTATTAGTTTCTCAACCGATGCCGCGTGGAATGTGCTCATCACGCTATGCCCTGTCTGCATTGACTGAAACGCTATTTTGCCCTCTTCACCTCTTATCTCTCCTATGATTATCTCATCTGGACGTTGCCGTAAAGCAGCCTTCAGAAGGTCAAACATACCTACTCCCGCACTTGCGTCTTCACCCTTCTTTTCTAGTCCACCTCTAGTAACCTCTCTTAGCCAGTTTGTATGTGGAACCTGAAGTTCGGGAGTGTCTTCAATACTCACGATTTTCGCATTCGCAGGTAGGAAAGTAGTTAGCGCATTCATCGTGGTCGTTTTCCCCGATGCCGTCTCACCTGCAATGAAACAGTTCATGCCTTCATGAAGCATAATCCAGAAATAAGCGGCCATTACGTAATCGAAAGTGCCGAACTCGACGAGTTGAAGCACGCTGAGCGGAATTTCGCTGAATTTCCTTATCGTGAAGTTGGAGCCTTTCTTCGATATATCTTCTCCAAATACGATGTTTATCCTTGAGCCATCTGGTAACACGGCATCCACGATAGGACTGCGGTAAGAAACAGGCTTTCCAATCTTCTCAGAAAGTTTTATGACGAATGCGTCCAAATCCCCTTTGCTATTAAAGCTTATCGGTGACACCAATGCTTCAAATATCTTATGCTCTAAAAAAATATTGCCCACACCGGAGCAGGAAATATCTTCGATATAGGGGTCATGGAGGAACGGCTCTAAAATGCCCAACCCTACTTTGTCACGCAGCATAAGGTATTTTATCGCATTAAGTTCGTAAGGGGTGACCTTCAGTTTCTGTTTGTGATTGTTCCCTGATTGTAATTTAAGAAAAAGAGTTCTTAACCCTCTAATGTTACCATTACCTTTGTTAGCATTACCATTATTACCCTTCAATTTATTCCCATTACCCCCCCCATTTGTCTCACAAACCATATCAACGCATTTTTCAAGTATAGCACGCTTTTCCTCATCATTCTTTGGCTCTTCAAATTGGTCTACAAGCGTTACTATCCGCGCTTCTACTTCTTCTACCAAAATGTCATAGTTCTTCTCGAGCACTGGCTCAATAGGGATATAAAAGTCACGGGAACCTTCTCTATCTGGGCATATATGCACCGCAATAAGTTCACTCACGGGATAAATCAGGTTTGGATTCTTCAATTTTTTCATCTTCTTCGTGAGTTCAGAGTAAAATTTCGGCGTGCCTATTTTTTCTATGGGTATCATGTGCATATACTGAAGAACGTGCCCGTTTTTCTCTACATATTCCTTACCCTCTTTTGGCAAAAGACGATATAAGCTACACTGCTGTAAATCAGAACTTGCGTGCTCTTCTATTTCCGGTACCTCAAAAGGGAGTTCTATATTTGGCATTTTATTTTTTTACGCTTTTGCCTTTGCAACTGGAATTATTCGTAACCCAAATTGGGGTTCAACATCAAAGGATATTATGTTACCAGTGGTTCGCTGTGCACCCCTTATTTTTGCTACCTCCATGGTTTTTATCAATTTATCGCCCACTTCTTCCATTCTTATTGAGATGTGGGCATCGCATATAGATCGGACTCGAGTGAGCATCTCCTCTCCGAATGCGTAATCGTGAACCGTTAGCAGAATAGTTTTTCCGTAGTCACACAGGTTTTTACAGGACGTAAAGAAATCGAGGATGTCATTTTCTGAAGCATGAGAGACGAATACAGTAAGGGAATCTATGATTATTATGTCATCCTGCTTCCTCTCCATGTCATTAATAATATATTTCAAATACGGAATCTCGGCAACCCATTCTGTTCCCTTTAAACGAATAGGGAAAATTTTCAGGTGTCCAAGCACGAAATACTCGGAAATGTCTAAAGATAAACTATCCATTTGTTTCAATAAGCTTTTTATGGTGTTCTCCGTAGTATAGGATGTAATGGTGAAGCCCTGTTGCAATCCACCCCACATAATCTGTTGAGTTACAACACTTTTACCACAGTCATTCGGACCTTCGATAATGGTAAGCGAGCCTGCTGGTATCCCACCGCCCATCTTCTTGTCCATTTCTATGTTTCCTGAGGTAAGTACACCTTTCTGCTCGTAAGGAGAAGTAATTCTTATCTCTTCTTCATCTATATCCACTTCTTCACCCATTTTTTTCTTCTTCACATCCTAACTATAAGTTCAAATTGAGAGGTAAAAAGGATTTCGTTATGTCTATTTATTTTTGCAATTGTTTGTAATTTTATTGACAAATGAGTTTAAAATATGTATCTTAAGTTGAAAAATATTTAGAATCAGAAACGCCATTAGGAGTTGTTATTTGGAGCCAATTTCTTTCGCTTAGACTCCAAATTACTGGGTCTACCTTGATCCACAAAGTCATACTTTCATCAGCATCGAATATTCTCGGGTTGATGAAATCGGGAGATATGCTGGTAACCGTCCATTCATTCGTTCCCGGTGGATTTTCCGTTGTATAGGGTATCCATTGTATCTGGAGTGTTCCTTCAGGGCCCCCAGGAGAATAGTAGTAAACAATAACGTCCATGTGCTCAAATTCCCTGATGCTTGTATGTCCTGTGTTATTAACGGTTGCGTTAATGTTTGGTTTATTTTGTCCAACCCCGCTTAAACTGACATGGACTATTTCTATTTCTGTTTTTAGCCGTTCATTATCTATTTTACTCGCTGCTTTTAGCGAGTCGGACAGGGTATCAATGCTGAACAGAGCGCCGGTAATTACGAAATAGGATGTGAACCCAATTATTACAACCATCGCGATCGTAGCGAAGATAGTTCCGAAGCCCATTTTTATTCCTCCTTAATGACCATAGATTACACACCACTTTTCTTTGGAAAAGGAAACTTGACCAAAGAGACATTTTTGTGCTTTTTCCCTTTCAGTGTATCCTGCATCTTGCATCGTCATTTGTTAATCTCATGGTATTTAGATAGAGAACGTGTCATCATCAGAGACAGCATTATAAAGCACGATTTTTACGTAATAGTCCCCTGCGGTGATTTCACTACCGGCGTTTATTGTTATGTTGACGGTTTCGCCTGTATCCCACCTATTGTTTCCATTATCGTTCTCAATGGAATACTTCCAGCATGGAGCGGAAGAGAGGGTGGCATTATAAGATATTCGTTGAAAGTTTCCTATTTCACCGAAGAAAATATCGGAATTCTCTATTTGCGATGCCGCGAGTTGTGATACGCCTATATTTTTTACCCATACGTACTCATACGAAGCTTCATTTGCTTCCGCTATTATATCAACGGAAGTTTCAATCCGTTCGCCGAGTTCTACCGAGCTTGAGATAGCAGACGAAGAAGCACGACTCACGGCGGGATATATCGCATTGACGAGCATGGTTGCGCTGATTATACAAGCAATAGTTATTATCGTGACGCTAATTACATGTTCAACCATTTTGCGAGTTCCTCCTCAGAAAGCAATAGTGGTGGCTGAGTTCCCGTCTCTCCAGTTACAATTCTATCCAGTTGATAGGTGGCAAGGATGGCTTCTTTCATCTCTATCTCCTCTATCTCATCAGCATGGTTAACGTCAGAAAGATCTTCTATTTTGATAATAACTTCCTTCATTTCTTTTGACAGCCGTCCTGTACGATCATATAAATCAATAATTGCGTTTAATTTCTCTTTTCCGATAGTGGCGAGCGAGTTATCCCCCCATTTCATCAGTTGCGTGAGCGTGAAGATGTCCATCTTTTCCGCACCGTTGACTTTTTCTTTCACCCTTTCGATTGCTTTTAGCGCTTCACTCGAACTGGAAGCGGGTTGATATTTTTCATGCTCTACTCTGGGTTCATATTTCGGCTCTACTGCTTCCACGGGCATTCTCACTTCTCGTAACTCAGTCATCACCTCTTTTTCTTTTATTCCTACATTATCAGGCACAGGTACGTTCCTCAACTGCGCGGCATTAACGAACGGGTTTTCGTAGTTGTTCATAAACTCACGTAGGTCAATGAGCACCTTCTTTATCTCGGTCTTTATCAGCTTCACTTCTCCTTCCAATGCGTTTATACGCTCATTCAGTTCCATTTCTTTCTTCACACCCCCGTTCTTTTTTTTCTTTTCTATAAAAAATAAATAGCGGAGAGCCAAAAAAAGGAAAAAGCCCTCCTATCGTTTCGGGTTCAGGGTTTAGTGCATGTTCATTGCTGGCAATACCTGTTTGGTTTAATTTAGTACCATCACTGAGTCAATAGCCGATGGCGTCCTCTTATTTATTGGCAGTACTGCACCCGCTACAGGTTTAATGTTGATTGCAATTTCAGCGTCACATGCAGTAGCAGCAGTAAGCAATAATGCACCGGCTGGAATGGTGATATTTAGCTCTACCTTCTCCCCATAGTCCAGCATATCGTCAGTATCTCTCCTTTCGATCCAGCTTCTGTTCCAAGTTGCATTTGCCTTATAGATATTGCTATCTGAGTAAGAGATTGTTAAGTTTGAAGCAGCTGAACCCGTCCCGATATCAATAGAGCTCTCTCCTGCGGTAAGCGTAGTAGTTGCAAGTATATAACCTATTGTGTCCGTCGTGCCTTCTTTTGCAATTATGTCACCGCTAAATTGCATCGAAGAAGTCGCCTGCTCTACACCGGTATGCACAACTTCTTTTGCTTTCTCTGTGCTGAAGAAACCTGCACCAAGCACCATGTATGAGAACACGGCAGCGACCACGATGAACGCAGTGAGCACGATTGCGGCTTCCAGACCTGTAAACGCCTTCTCATCTTTTAAAAGCGATTTTCTTTTTTGTTCCATTTTTTCCTTTTCACCTCCTAATTTTTTTGAGCGCCCTCTTATGCCTACGTTAGTATCCATTGGATTCATATCTTTTGCCCTGTGCTTCTGCATACACCACACATGGGTATATTTTCGCCATATCTCTATACTCGATCATCGTTTTTTTGTGTTACTCCCAAGAGGTAAAGGGAGCGCCCATTATTTGTGATAGCTTTTTTTAGCACTATCGTAAATGGAATAGGAAAATACAGCATAAGTACTTTGTGGTGTGTACCAGAAATATTTAAGGGATGATAAACAAAAATGTGAAATTTTTAATTTTTTTTGAAGATGTTGTAATTTTATTTGTAGATATGTAGTACGGGGTTTGTACACATGTAAGCGACCTTTGAAGAAGTTAGGGGGAATAATTACACCTGTTTGGGTTTAGGATGCTGCTGATTGGTAGGGGGTTCAAGTAATTGTATAGAGGAAGTGAAAAAACCACGAGAATTCATAAAAGTCTCTTTGATGAATTTAGTTTTTCCAATGCTTATTGAGCAAATACTTGTGACATGTGCTTCCGGACTGACCTAAAGCGGAGCAATTTCCATAACAGCAAACAGAGCAAATGCTCCTAATGCTAATATCAACGCATGCTTCAACCCTGCTATAACCTTACCCACGCCCAACTTGCCGGCCATAAAGCCAGAGCAAATGCCCTGGATTATACCACAATGGAATAAAATCATCTTCATCTTCTCTGAATCTACATTCACCATTACTGCACCCCCCATTCCTGCACCTGTTACTTTCTCGGCTGCTTCTGACATCATGGGTATAAACGTGCTGTAGAGTACCAGTAAGATAAGCATGAAGACCCCGAAGGTGATGTAACAGATGGCTATGTAAGGCATCATATCCGCAGCTCTTTTCTTGTCCAGTGCTCTCAACTCGTTAACGTCATCCGCAGTAATTTTTAGTATGTTACCCACATCGCCGCCCACTCGGTACCCTTCTATTATCATTTCTATGGAACGATTTATCATTTGTGTTGGATAACGCTTCGCAAACATCCTCAGCGAATCCTCGAACGGGACACCCCAGGTGAGTTGATAAGCAGCAGTGTTCAAGCCATCCGTAAGTACCCCGTAATCGCCTTCCGAAATGAGCTTGAATGAATCTATAAGTGTCAGTCCCGCTCTCTTTGCCTGTGCGAGGTCACGCAGCAAGGTGGGGAACATGTTATCCGCTTCCTTTACCCGCTTCTCTTCTGAATACATGTAATATGCCGGCGGGGTGCATGCTGCAATAACCGCTAAAATGTACGCATCGTACGGTGCTACAAATCCCGTCCAGCCTTCGTGCGACTTGCTGTAATAATAAATTAATAGTATGAGACCGACACCGATAGCGCCGGATATGTAACCCAACCGAATAGGGTTCGTTCTGATGACTCCCAACGGGTCATGGTAGAAAGTTACTATCGCTTTTTCCTTCCTCTTTTTTTCTACTGCCGCCAGAAGTTCGTCTTTTTCGTCCATCTTCTTCTTTCTCTTAATATTAGTCCTCACTGACCAGTCCGATAAGGATGATAAACACGCCAGTACCGAGCGGAATGACAAAATACGTAATCGCCGCGAGCACTTCTAAAGAAGCACTACCGAGGTAACACATGATCGAGATCACCACCACGAGCAGTAGCGGTGCAACAACTATGCCGATAACATAGACTTCGGCGAACAAACCCAGCGTCTCTATAAGCGATTCATACTTTGCCCTTCGCTCGCCCATATATTCTCTCGCGGTACTAATGAAGTAGTCGCCCATCTCACCGCCGGAAAGCGCAGTTGTTATTGCACCCTGCAGAAAACCGCGCATAGTCTCGGATGGCGTGATAACCACGAGCTTTTTCAGTGCGGTCATGAAATCAAATCCGAGCACTTCCACGTCTCTTACTATCAGCTTCACTTCCCGGCTTACTTCACCATATGTCTCCTCGGCATCCGCTAGTTTCTTGAATATCATGTAGGGAATCACACCAACGGCAGCCATGGCAGATACATAATTTATAGCATATGGCAGAGACTTGTCTATCTTACCACCTCGTTCCCATGCCAGTATCTTCGGGTATGAATAATAGCCAAAGAAAGCGGAAACAAGCGTAATTAAGCTGGCACTGACAATGAGAATAGCATCCATTAATCCAAACGGGCCAAGGTCAAGTACAGAGGTTATGATAAGCCGGAGCAGTATATACATGGAAACAACGCAAGATACGGCGATGATAGCGTATAAAGCCGCTTTTGACAGCCATGTCTCAGCCGGGACGTATAACCTCGCTTTCAGTAGTTCCTCCCTTAGCGTATCGAATTTCTCTTTCTTCTGCAAGAAGAAGTTGCCAAATAGCCTTACCGCTATTCTATCTATGTTCAGTCCTTCGGTTCGCATACCCGCCTCCATTACAGCCCTAATTCCTTCTCTGTGCCCAGAGGGTCCATCCTATAATCATGTAGCATCTTATTTAAGGCCTTGTAGTCGTTCATACCTTTCTTTTGCATACCCGCCAGGATCCTTCGCCTGCGTGCAAACTCCTCGGCCAACTCCTCCTCGGTTATATTTAGCGTCTCCATAATCTTGACGAAAATTGCGGATTCTCCTGTGAATTCAAACTCATCCGGTGGTCTCCACCTGAATAGCTCGTTCGTCTTCAGCGACTCGTTCTCAAAATCCACGCCGGTCACTTCTATTATCTCTATGCACCGCCGGGCACCTTTGCCCCCCACGCGCACCATCTTCTGGAGTGGTATTATATTCAAGCTGTCGAGTAGCATCAGAGGGACGTTTATAGGCTCTTTTGTCAGCCGTCTTACCACGGTATCCGCAGAGTCAGCATGAACCGTTGACATTGTGATGTGGCCAGTCGCCATTGCCTGGAAAAGCGTATGTGCCTCTTTTCCTCGTACTTCGCCCACCATTACGTATTCCGGTCTTTGCCTGAGCGCGGACCTTAGCAAATCGAACATTTCTACGCCGTGCGCACCTTCTTCCACCTCGCGCGTAACTGACGGAATCCAGTTATCATGTATTAAATTTATCTCCCGTGTATCTTCGATGGTTACGATTTTACTTTCCGGCGCTATAAACATAGCAACCGCGTTTAGAACCGTAGTTTTGCCGGATGCCGTGCCACCCGCGATAAGAATATTGGAGCCGTTATCCATCGCCATCCAGAGATAAGCAATCATTTCCAGCGAGAACGTCCCGAAATTTACAAGGTCTATCACAGTGAGGGGCACCGCTTTGAATTTCCTTATCGTGAAGGTAGATCCTCTTGTTGTGACTTCTGACCCAATGCTCAATTGCAACCTATCCTGATTGGGTAGAGCGGCATCCAGCAGAGGCTTAGCCAGCGAGATGTGCCGGCCCGACCGCTGCGCCATCTTGTAAATAAGCGAATCTAATTCCTCGTGTGTAAATATGACATTCGTTTCTATCGAGTGATAACTACGATGATAAACGAATATAGGAATCCCTGGCCCATCAGCAGAGATGTCCTCAGCCATTTTATCGTGCATGATAGGGTCCAGCTTACCGAAACCCAGGAAATCTCGCTTTATGTAATAAAATATCTTATCCCGATTCTCTTGAGTCAGAGCTTGATCCAGTGAGAGTTCACCAATAATCGCATTCACTTTCTCCTTCAGTAGATCCTCTATGTTCGTCACATCCGAAAAGCTCACGTCTATTGTCGCGTAGAGTCGAGATTTTACCTCTTTTAGCAGTTCCTCCTCTCCTTTCGTAAGCCGTACCTCAGAAACCTGGTACGTCGGAGGTGCGGTTTCTGTGATCGTAACGTAGGCATAAGGCTCAACGACTGGATACCTTTCTATGTACTTGCCTTCCGAGTCTTCCTTCGAGGAGAGGGGTGTTAGCGGTTGAGCATCAGGCGCAATTTCGAGCTCTGTCGCAGCGGCACGGCCATTACTGCTACTATCAGCCGGTACTCCCTTTTTCTGCTCCCCCCCGACACGCAAACCCGCCATTTCTTCCTCGATACGTTTCTTATCCGCACGAATACGTTCTAAAACGGCGATTGCTGCTTGTTCTTCCGATTCCGCACGTTTTATTAGTACATTATCATTTTTTGCCCTTGCCCGTTCTGTAATTGCTTTCTTCTTCGTCACTATCGTCTCTTGTATCTTCTCTGCCCTCTCGACCCCCTTCAGCTTACCCATTGCCTTCTTCACGTTTGGCTTGGCTGCTGCGGGTTTGCGTGTCTTCTTTCGGTCCTTATTTGCGCCAATTTTCAGCTTCATAAACTCTTTAGTCTAACCTATAACAACACCCACACATTCTATTTATACGCATTTAACCATAACGCCTGAACATGAGCCACTCTCTTAGCTTGATTGCGGCGAATATTCCAACCACCGCCAGTACTGCTATGATAATCACGATGACGTAAAAAGGCAAACCTTCTTTTTCCACTGGCAACGGAGTAAAAGTAGTGCGCGGCGTTGTTGGTGGTGCAGGTGTGGAGGTAGGACTCGGACTTGGACTCGGAGAGGGACTCGGTGTCGGCTCGACATGCTCGGTCTGCACCGAAAAGGCATATATCATGTTCCTTTGAAATTCGCCCTCTACGACCACCCCTTCGTCTATCCTTAAGTCGTCCAGTTCTTCACGATATATCACGTCAATCGTACCTGTTCCATCGTCAACCTTCAGATCCGTCTTACCAACTGAGAGGTCTATTTGTGTTACGTTGCCGCTTATACGTACGGGCGACTGGAAATAAAGCAAGGGGGTGCCCAGAAGTTCTTTAACTGTTATATCGCGATAGCCGCGTTCCATATACGGATACACGCGGTCGGCATAGATTAAGCCATTATAGCCTTCTATTCCCACAGTACCCGCATATAATCCGGTTACCACAATCGTTTGACCCAGAAGGAACGGTTCTTTTAAAAGCAAAGGTTCAATGCTGACCAGTATTTTGCTCGTCTTATCATCCAGCGTTAGAATACCTGCCACCTCGCCCACCTCGTATGTTTTAATTTTGTCGCTGTGTACAAAGACGAGAATAATTTCTTTATATGCCTCCCCGGGCTCGTATGTTTGAACGTTGTCGGTCTCGATGTTATTGGTGAGAGCAATGATGGTACCGGAGACCGTAACCTCTTTTCCTACATGCGATTCGCCTATCTCAGAGATACGGATAATATCAGCAGCATTTACAGCAGGTATAATCAGGATTAACATAACAGATAAGGCAATCACAAGTTTCAGCAGAAGAGCAAAGTGCGATTTCATTTCTTCGTCGCCCATCCCTTTATGTACCATATAATTATAGGGTGTGTATATAACATATAGAAGGTACACATAAATATACCTTATCTTTCACCATAGAATATATATGGATATAATGATTTATATCTTGGTGTGGTGGACATGAAAAAGAAGGAATATTTGTTGGTCGTGTCTGCATTTAGTCTTTTGTTATTATTCGTCTTCATTGCACCAGTGAATGCCGGTGTTAGTCCCAATGATGGGAGGGCTATCGGTGATGATGAAACGGCTATAATTGGCGAAACAAATTTAAGATTTGTTGATAATGACGGGAATCTGATACCCAGTGGTACATTAGAGAGCACATGGTGGGAGAGCAATATAAATATACGTTTTCGCACACCTTTTGATACTACTGTGAGTATTGTAAAAGATAAACTGATTGGGGGTAAGTATAAAGTTGTAGGGGATAATGGGAAAAGTATAGATGTATATTTCAACTTGCCAGATTTGCATGCCAAAACTAAGGTATGTGGCGAAGATTTTTCATGGGTTACGAGAGGAGATAATATAACTTTTGAAGCTGATACCAATTTAAATGTTATTCAGGACAGTTTGCCAAACAATATCACATACAAACTATTAGACCCTCAAGGTGTACAGATATATACGGTTAATAACGTACCTCTTAAAGGTATAAATGTCAGTTACGATGGTTCAAACTCTACAACGATAAACACTACAGGGCTGGACATCGGCACGTACACGCTCTGCATAAAAACCGATCCCGCGACAAATGATGGACTCGATGAAGAGGGTACTCAGGTTCCTTTTGAAGTGAAAAGTGACGGTGTTAGTATAGAAGCGGAGCCAAAAGAACAGTTCATCACTAAGGATATTGTATTTACTATCTCTACTACACCGCATACAAACATTTCCCTGAACGTGACATGGGGTATGGAGTCAGTGGTATGTTTCAAAGAAGACGTTGGCGATATAAAGGAAGGCAATGGCGGACATAATGCTTCTGGGGTGTCTGATGAAAACGGTTATTTTAAAGCCGCAGCATATTTCAACGATACCGGCGCCTATGAGATTACCGCTACTGAGTACGGATGCAGTGTGGATGGTAGAGCCGTTAACCGTGTAGCTACTGATGATAATGTGTGGGTAAAAATTAAGCAGTTTAAGGCAGAAGTTAGCACGGATAAATCAACATATTATATCGGCGAGGACGTGAAGGTTACAGGTTCAGCAACTGCGGGTAATAGTGTAACGATTAAGATTGATGGAAAAGTGGTTGCAATAGATAAGCCAATCGAAGGGTTTGATTATACATGGAAAACCGCGGGAATGACGCCGGGTTCGTATGAGATTGCGATATGGGTACTACCAGCTTCTGATCCAGAAACCGACCTCCCTGACGCTTCTGTAACTATAATACTATTGCGTGGCGGATTAAATGCCCAGGTGGATAGAGAGTTTGTTGCGCATGGTGATTACTTCACGATAGAAGGAACCGTCCCGGGTAGGGACCGCGTGGACATTCTGACGATTGGACCAAAAGGCGGTAGTGGACATGGATTTGACCCCGTAGATATTGTGGCAGAGACCGATGGTGAGTTGGATGCTCCGGGTCTTACACACTTTATCTGTGGTGTGTCTGTAGAGGGGGCATTCAAGACTGATACAGATAGGGATGAATTAGATGTTGGCAAGGATGTTGACACTGGTATGTATAAAATAATAGTACTCAATTATGGAATAGATGATGTATGGGGCACAAAAACACGCACTAATAACCTGTTAGAAGCGATAACCAGCAATTATAAGATTAACTTTGCAACCAAGACGACTGATGAGATTCTTGCGTTAATAGTTGATAAAACGGTAGGTCAGCCGGGAAGTGACGACCTCTTATGCATAGCGGCGATAAAAGTAGAAAATGGTTTTGTACGAATTGATGATATAGAAGATGTGCCGCTTGGCTCTGAACTCAAGGTTACCGGAAGTTCAAATAGAGAAGTGGGAACGACCATAGTAGTTACCGTAGAAGGACCGACGAGCTTGAAACCACAAATAACATCTGTAGAAACAGACGATACTATATTCTATAATAAGATCAAGGAGGTATCGTTCGACACCAAGACCGCAAAGATAGGAGAGTACATCGTGGCCGCAAAGGATAACGATGAGCACATGGATACAACAACACTAAACATAGTTATGTCAGAAGAGCCACTAATCAATTTCAGCTTACCCATAGAGCCCGCAGTCGAACCCGCTAATCAGAGCGATAACGAGAGCGCAAATGTAACGCTGCTGGCAGAAGCGTTGAAAAAGCCAGTTTTTAAGGTGACTTTTACTGTTTTAGGGCTGCTCCTGACGTTTGTCGTAACATGGTTTGTGGTGAGCTCACGTAAGAAGCCGACAGGTCTACCGCGATCACGCAATAAACGGACAGTGAGCCCGAATAAGCGCAAAAAGCTGCAGAGTCTGCCACGATCAGGCAAAAGAAGGTTTTAAATACGATAGTTGTTTAGATAGTTTCGTTCGCGGTAAATCGAAAAGTAAACTATCAATAGATTAGAATTATATTGTTAATAATTAGAAAAAAACTTGAACTGATGGCAAGTTTCATATATCCATATTAAATAATAGATTTAGTGAACTAAGGCAAATTTGGTAAGGTTATCGGTGACATGACCAAAACTCCAGTGGACTAACATCAATTGGGAAAAGGTCGAAGAACATGTTAACAGGCTGCAAACCAGAATTGCAAAAGCAGTTAAGCAAGGAAAATGGTATTTGGTCAAAAGGTTAAGATACCTGCTAACTCATTCGTTTTATGCGAAACTGTTGGCAGTAAAGCGTGTAACTCAGAATAGAGGGAAGAGAACAGCTGGAATTGATGGCGCGAAGTGGATAACACCGAACTCCAAAATGAACGCTGCTCTTAAATTATC
>JAPWVK010000093.1 GCA_029241965.1 Candidatus Methanophagales archaeon | reverse complement strand
CAAAACAGTATTTACCGTATCCTACTTCGCCGAGGTATCTTGCGATATAGATTAATAAGAAAAAGCCTAATATCGTGGTTATAACTTGTGATATGGCTAATACGCCGGTGTTTTTCGCGATTGTTTTGATTGTGTTCATTTAACTCATCTGAAATTAAGTAGTTTCATGCAAAAGACTTTGCTTCTTGATTGTTGAACAGCTTGCACTCTACTGTTAGCCGTTAATCCCGTCTTCTCTCTAATTTTGTCAGGTAACGACAAAAGTCTATTTGGCAAAATCGGTGCGATATGTTTAATGGCTTTCATTTCTTCTACCTTATAGTCGTAACTATATTAATCTCAGATATAAAGCCTTTTAAACGCGAAAATCAGAATAGGCAACAATGCTCGTATGTACAAGATATTATAAGGTATTTACTTGCTTGCTTGCGTTTTATATCTTGCAACTTCTCTAATCAGTAGCGTGTTACATCCCAAATCCGAAAACACAGCAAAGATTGCCGTAAAGGCAAGAGCAAATGAGTATTTACCGAATACAACATCGCCTAAATTCCGGGCGATAAAGATGGATAATACAAGACCTAATATTGCAACGACAACCTGAGCGACGAACAATGCCGCGGAGTTCTTTGCTTCAAGATTCGTTGGACGGTTTTCATGGTATTAGCTAATTAAAGCGTATCATACGAAAAGTCTTTTGTCTTTGGTTCTTCCTCATTAAACATCACCCTTTTACATCAACGAATACTGACTCGGCTTATTTTCAAACTCTTTATAATCTGCGGTAATAAAACCCCTTCTTTCTGGCATCCACCTCTTCAAACATGCCCCTTACATCAATCAACACGGGATTCCTCCACCAGCCTCGGCATCTTCTCTTGTGTATTCTATAATCTTTATTGGTTTATTCTCTGACGAATATTCAAAAAACTTTGATTCCACTTCTATTTTTCCCTTGCAGTATTCATTTATTTTCTCTATTGATTCATCTCCCGAGCCATTATCCAGAACGATTACATCGTAACGGGGATAGGTAATTTGATAAACCGATTCCAGGCATTCTATCGTATCCTGCCAGCCGTTCCAGTTCAGGATGATGATTGATACTTTTCGGGTCATTTCTTCACCAGCTCAAAGAATTGCTCCCTGCTCATTCCTGCTTGCTTTAAAATGCTGAGCAGAGTCCCCCTTTTTACTTCTTTTTTATCCGGAACGACAACCAGATAGGTCTTATCATCGCTCTTTTTATATAAAGAGATATGACTCCCTTTCTGCCGGATGATCCTAAATCCATCCTTATTCAGTGCTTTTGTGATTTCTTTTGCAGATAGAACTGGTAGTTTCATTCTAAACACGCTTGTAACGGTGTACTAACGTATTCGCTCAGTACAATTGGTTCTTTGGTAGTTTTTGTATCAATCCCTGCATCATCTAATATTTCTTCCAGAATGCCAAGGTCCTTTGCAGATTCCAGGTATAACTCAACAGCCTCAACTATGTTCTTCTTTACCTCCGCCATCGTTTCTCCCTGACTCGCAACCCCCAACTCAGGACACAATACCGAGTACCCACCTTCTGCTGCTTCCTTTATCAACGCAGTGAAAATTATTCTCATTTTATCACCAGGTTAAAGTTAGTCATTTTCTTATATATCTTTTGGCATACTTATAAATTGGTCTTCCCAGCCAATCCCTCTTCTCAGCCATCTCATCGAGTTTTGTAAGCGCTTGATGCTTATCTATTCTTCCTCGTATAACTAACATTCAATATCTTCTTCACCTGTATCCGATCAATAAAAACCAGCGGTAATATTGATACCGATGCCAACGAAACCAGAGCAGATGCGTCAGCTACGAGCGAAATCTTCCGCAATTTTATTAGCTCTATCCAATATCCTCTTACTGGCTTTTGCGGACTCTGCATTCTGTCGCCCGAT